>JBFRWQ010000001.1:0-6250 GCA_051439665.1 Microcystaceae cyanobacterium
GAATAGAGTCCCATTGATAAAGCAGGTAATAAAACTAATAAAAGGGAAATTAAAATGCCTAAAAATCCTTCTAGAAATTCTGAAGCAATATCTCTGGTAACTGTTCCCCCTCCTAACTGTTCTTGTAGGGCGATGTCTTGAATTAAACCATCTAATAAGAGTCCAAAAAAAACACCAGAAACTAACCAAAAAACGGCTGCAATAATATAGAACAAGGGAGATAAAAAGTAGCTTTGTAGTTCCTTCCGAACAATAGCCATTAAATTATGAATTAAGCGCATGATTTATTCCTCCTCAGATGAATAGGGTACTTCTTCTGTTACGATAGATTCCTCAGTAATTAACTCCAAAAAGACATCTTCTAGTGTGGGACGACTTCGTTTCATTTCCTGTAATTCTAGTCCCTGATTAACAATCATACGAGCAATTTCTCCTCCAATATGATCCGCTTTAGTGGTTAGCGAAATTTGATGATGATTAGGGGTTAACGAATTAATCTTAACCTGTACAATATTAATTGAATTATCTAATTTATCTGCTAAATCCCCTATCTCACCCATCACTTCAATTTCATATCCCGAACTTCCTTGTAAGTGGGACATTAAATTATCTGGGGTATCGGTTGCAACCACCCTTCCACTGTTAATGATGGTTACTCTATCGCACGTCATGCTCACTTCGGGTAAGATATGAGTCGATAAAATAATGGTATGTTGTCCTGCTAAATTTTTAATCAGATTTCGTACCTCAATAATCTGTTTAGGGTCTAATCCCACCGTTGGTTCATCTAATATAATAGCAGGGGGATCATGAACAATGGCTTGAGCGATTCCCACCCGTTGCTTGTATCCCTTCGATAGCTTGCGAATTAACACCTTACGCTTATCTTCTAATTGGCAATTTTCCACCGCATAGTTAATTCTCTCACGGCGATCGCCGGATGCAATCCCTTTCAATCTGGCCACAAAATTCAAAAACCCTTCCACTGTCATATCAGGATATAGAGGAGGGGTTTCGGGTAAGTAGCCAATCCGCCGTCGTACTTCCATTGACTGTTCATGGACATCATAGCCATCGATAATAGCAGTTCCTGTGGTAGCAGGTAGATAACCAGAAAGGATTCGCATGGTCGTGGTTTTTCCTGCGCCATTGGGACCGAGAAAGCCCAGAATTTCCCCTGTTTCTACTGAGAAATCCACATCTTTGATCGCAGTGGTTGATCCGTAAATTTTGCTGAGATGTTTGACTTCAATCATGTTTCTATCAATGGGATCAGAATTTGATTAGTTTAACACTCAAAATTCCTTAGCCCAACACTTAGCAATATTTTCCCACGTTTCTTGTTTAGCTATCCCATGAAATTTTTGGCGAAGCATGGCTAATTCTTGAGGATTTCTCAGTAGGTCAACAATGCGATATGCAAGGGCTTCTTGACTTTCTTTACTGGTTGGTTCTCCTACCAAAGGAACTCTTTCACAGTATTTTTTTTCCTGAAAAACTGCAAAATCTGTGGTTACAGGAACGCAACCAACAACAGCAGATTCCCGAATAGAAATACAATCTATTTCTTTGTATGTACATCCATAATAATGAATACTAGCAGTTGATTTTTCTTGCATTAAATCATCTTGTCCAACTCGGCCATGTTCAGATACACCATCTTGTTCAAATAAAGCGATCATATTCTGCTTCCATTCAGCCTTTCCTGGTTGTTCCTCAACTGCACACCAGCCATGATAGATATGGAGTTCTGCATCAGGAATTTCTTGCTTAATAATTGGCCAACCATAGGTCAACATCGAGTCAAGTCCTCGATAGTATCTTGAAGAATAAATCAGTTTATAAGGCTGCTTCGGATTATCGTAATATTGTTCAAAGGTAGAATTTGTCCCATTGGGATAAATAGCAAATTTTTCATCAGGCAAAAAGTCAATCAAACTTCGTTGATAATTAGATTTGGCAAAAACTAGGTCAAACCGTTTGATTTTGTCAGGAGGATAAGTTCTTTCTGATCCTAAAACATCGTGCCAATCCCAACAAATTTGTCGAGCTTTGACAGAATGATTTAAAATGTAAGGGTGACTCAAGATAATGAGAATATCAAAGGTATCTTCCCAATTTAAGTCATAATGATTGACATATTCAACACCATCATAATTTCCTTCTTTACCCTGACAAGAGGTATAAACTGTGACTTGATAGCCTAACTGAACCCAATATTTAGTTAAGCTAAATAAAGCAAGTTCTGTGCCAGTTACACCTGTTTTGAGCAGTTCGGGGACGAAGGGCTTTTTTCGATTTCCTGTATAATATACAATTGAGCCTTTAGGCCATTTTTTTGCTTTCAGTTTTTGAGAGAAAGTTCTTAAATTCGAGAATCTTTCTGCTAATTTTTTCTTGATCTTTCTGTTCATAGTTTAATAACCTTTAGCTGAAAAATCATGACAATCGATCGCTTGTTCTGTATTAGCAATATTGGGTTGTACCGTACATTTTAAACGATAGTCATTAGTAAAAAAGCGACAGTTGGTGCAGGGAATTTGGTGCATACTCTTGGCACGATTGGTTACATCTCTTAGACTCCCCCAAAGGGTACTTGCCAAAGTCATAATAAAGATCCATGCCAAAACAAAGCAAATCGGCGCTAGGATCGGCTCAATTGAGCGTAGCCAGTCTTGAATCATCCACAACATAATAACATTAATCCCAAATTGAACAGACATCTAAAGATAAAACTTGAGCGATTCCTCGTTAATGAAGAAAATGACGCATTCCCGTCAAAATCATTACTATTCCTAACTCATTAGCTGCTGTAATCGAATCTTTATCCCTTAAAGATCCCCCAGGTTGAATAATCGCCTTAATTCCGGCTGCGGCTGCGGTTTTAACGGAGTCATCAAAGGGAAAAAAGCCATCACTGGCTAAATATGCTCCTTGTACTCCTTCTCCTGCTTCTGAGAGGGCAATTTTGGCAGCCCCCACCCGATTCATTTGTCCTGCCCCCACACCCAAGGTAACATGATCTTTGGTTACAACAATTGCATTAGATTTAACGTGCTTGGCCACTTTCCACGCAAAGGCTAATTCACTTAAATCTTCCGAGCTAGGCTGCTTTTCAGTGGCTATTTGCCATGTATCAGCACTATCGGCAGCATCATCCCAGTCTTGTACTAAAAATCCCCCTGCTATTACCTTAAGCATCTGTTTGGCACCTTTTTGTAAATCAGGTAAGGTTAATACTCTTAGATTCTTTTTCTTACTTAAAATGGTTTTCGCCACTTCATCACAATCTGGCGCAATTACACATTCCAAGAAGGTTTGAGTTAGGTTATTAGCGATCGCTGTATCAATCGGTTGATTGACTGCGACAATTCCGCCAAAAGCAGAAACAGAATCAGCTTTGAGCGCTTTTTCATAAGCTTCTACCAAGGTTGTCCCTTGAGCCACTCCACAGGGATTTGTATGTTTTAAAATAGCAACCGTCGGGGTTTCTGTGCCAAATTCTGTTATGATACGTCTTGCTGCTTCTAAATCAACCAAGTTATTATAACTCAGTTCTTTTCCTTGTAATTTATTAGCTGCTGCCCACCCTGAAGCCTCTGTTCCTGTTTGATACCAAGCAGCGCTTTGATGGGGGTTTTCCCCATAGCGGAGGGTTTGAATTTTCTTTCCTGTCAGGCTAAAGCGCTCAGGGCTATCTGTCGATAAACTAGCAAAATAGGCAGAGATCGCTTGATCATAGCTGTTGGTAAGGGCAAAGGTTTCACCCGCCATCTTTTGCCGAAAGCTAAGGGAGGCTTCCCCATTATTATTAGTTAATTCCTGTAAATATTCTTCGTAATATCTCGGATTAGACAACACAGTTAAATTAGAAAAGTTTTTCGCTGCTGCCCTCAACATAGCTGGTCCACCGATGTCAATTTGTTCAACTGCTTCTGAGACAGTTACCCCTTCTTGAGCGATCGTTTGCTCAAAGGGATAAAGGTTAACCACTACTAAGTCTAAAGGCGTAATATCATTGTTCGTGAGATCCGTTTGATCCTCAGCAAGCTCTCGACGGGCTAAAATTCCCCCATGAATACGAGGATGAAGGGTTTTAACTCGTCCCCCCAAGATTTCTGGTGATCCTGTGTAATCACTGACTTTAGTAACGGCTATTCCGGCTGCTTGTAAAGTTTTAGCCGTTCCTCCACTACTAATGAGGGAAAAATCAAAATCTTCTACTAATTTTTGAGCAAATTCTACAATTCCCGTTTTATCTGAGACGCTAAGAAGTGCTAACCGTGCCATAGGACTCATGGATAGATAATGTTACCTTCCCATTTTACTGTCTTTCGACCTTCTTGCAGCATTCTTTCATCAATTCCTTATGAGTAGGATGGGCTTTGCCCATTATCATGATGATCGATCTGAATTACTTTGATCAATTCCTTAATTTTTTATTAAGAAAACGAGCAATTATCAGTAGGATATGCTTTGCCCATCACCATAATTATCGATAGAAATCAAACTAAATACCGTGTAATTATAATTACCTAAAAAAAGTGATTAGAATATTAATCAGTTAACTTTTTCTACTTTACAATATACTTAGAGATAGATGTTTAATGCCCAATTACTACGGTTTTTATACCTAAGGAGGAATAAAAGATGGCTAGTTTTGTATCATTTCTCACCAATGCCCATTTATCCGAGCAGTCGGCTTTCAATATTACCTCCTTTTCTAGAAATTCTACTATCACTGCTCAAGATAATCTAGGTATAAATTCTCCTACTTTTTGGATGACTAATTGGCAGTTACTCAAAGCAAAACCATCTTATCCTTTCCCCCTGAATAAAGAGCAGCACCTCTTAAATAAAACAGAAACTGATCAAATTTTAGATCAACCCCTGAATTCGGAATTGAGTCAGTCTTCTCAACCCAACATTGAGTATTCCTCCCCTTCTGTATTTGATCTACTTCCTTTAGGAGCGCTTGTTTTAGTAGGATTAGCAGGAGCTTCTTATGGTATTCTCAGACAATATTCTCACAACCCTCAATGGCATCTTGATGTTTGGAGAAAATTTAAAAAATTGATAGGTCAACCCCAAGAAACCGTCTCTGAAAATGCGATTGAACTCCATGAGCAAGCCATGACAAAAATCAAAAAGATTGAGCGCCAAGCATCTTACCTAGAATCTCAGCGCTTTGATAAACAAGATTTTATTCATTTATCTTTACTTCATATACAAGTCAAAAAAAATGTAGGCGATTATGAGGGAATTGGCGAGAATGCTCAACTGTTTCAAACAATAATGATGATCAAAAAGCATCAAGAACATATCCATTATATAGAAGTCAACCACCAAGGATATATTCACCAGAAATTTTATCAAGATTGGTTAGATATACTCGAAAAAACCACAGATATTCAGTTAATTAGTCAAAGTCTTCAGCAAAAATTCAACGAATATTTACCTGAAGTTCAAACCGAAACAGGACAAGAAAGTTTGAGAGAGTATCTCAAAGCTATTGATCAACTCTTAGAATGTCCCTATCAGCCTCTAGGCTTAAACTTATATAAATCACTACAAAGTATAGACGGCGCAGATTATCAAGCACTAACCACTATTACCAACTTATTAAGTGATTTATCTGACGATGAAATTACCAATTTAAAAACTTTAACCTGTTTTGTGATTGCACATCGAGATATATTTGATCAGATTGGTAAACAGATTAATTTGCCCATCAAATATCAACAAAACCAAATCTATGCTAAGATACTGCAATATTATGCAATGAGCGCTCGTCACGAAACATCTTTAAGAATCTTTAACCAACTTTTAGATACCCTTAAACAATGGTATGAAGCTTATCAAATGGTGATGGAAATACGCCGAGAATATCCCTCTAGTGACTATCAACAACCCCCTAGTTTCAAAGAAAAAATACATGGTTCAGCTTTGTATCTCAAATATCAAAAAAGACTCAGTAATCCAAACACAGGTTTAACTTACTTAGAATTTACTCAAGAAACAGCCTTAAGCTAAAAAAGAGAACTGGGTTTAGATCAGATGTTGTTGGGCTTTAGCCCTTCATTAAGTCAGTTGTTGAGCTTTAGCCCTTTATCAAGTCAGTTGGGCTCTTTCGAGACGATGGTGGAGACCGTATAAAATCATACAATTAGCCTGTGATGGGTTACGGCACAAATCAAAAATTATCAACTTTTCCTCTAAGTTATCGCTGTGCCTAACCCATCCTACGATG
>JBFRWQ010000002.1:0-3126 GCA_051439665.1 Microcystaceae cyanobacterium
ACCTAATAGCTTGTGAGAAAATCAAATGAGAGTATGTAAGCGCTGTAAATAACACGAATAAATACAAGAGCAGCAAATTACCAAGGAGGTGAAATCACCATTACTATCTGTTTGAGGTGTCACTATCAGATGAAACAAGGTGTCATGGTCTAGGGGTTTTATACAAACTGCTCAAGAATTTCTCTGGTTTGATGGGCGGTTTTTTGCCAACTAAATTGACTCGCTCTTTGCAATCCTTTTTGACGTAATTGCGATCGCAAAGTTCCATCGGTTAAAATTTGCTGCATTGCGTCTTTAATCTCATCTACTGAATAAGGATCAATTAAAATAGCGGAATCATTGGTAATTTCTGGTAAGGAAGCTAAATTGGAGGTAATAACTGGTGTACCGCAGGCCATAGCCTCTATTACGGGCAGACCAAATCCTTCCCATAATGTGGGAAAAACTAAGGCTAAAGCTTGACTTAAAAGAATCGGCAGATTTTCATAACTAACATAGTCTAAAAATTTAACTTGATGGCTTATTCCCAATGTTTTTGCTTGTTCCTGCAGTTGGGGAGTATAACGTTGATCAGAAGGACCTGCTATCCATAACTCTACATCAGACGACAATTGAGCAAAAGCAGTTATTAAACGGGATAAATTTTTATAGGGATCTTGACGACCTAAATATAGAAAATAGGGAATTGTTTGTCTTTTTTCAGTTTGAGACGGTCTAGGGAAAAAATGCTGTGTATCATAAGCTAAGAGAATAGGCGTAATTTTCTCAGCAGTAATTCCCCAAAAGTTAACTATATCATTGGCAGTTGCTTGGGAATTGCAAACAATATGGAGGCTTTTTTGTAAAACTTGAGGAATGTAAGACTTGAAATAGGGAGTTAAGGGAGAAAAGCGCTTAGGAAAACGAACGGGAATGAGATCATGTACCATAACCACTGTTCGACAATTTTGAAACAAAGGCGCTTCTGGAACAGGGGAAAAAAGCAATGAAGCGCTTAATTCTCGGTAAATTTTGGGTAACTGAAATTGAGTCCATAAAAGACGACGTAAATGTCCTTTTGTTCCCTCAGCAGGAGTCAAATTAGAAGGGACTTGATAATTCTTAAAATTAGGCTGCGGTTGAGCAATTAATAGGGTAGGATCAAGTTGGTTTAAATAGGGGTAAATATTGGCTGCATAAGTGGTGATACCTGTGGGTTGAGCCAGTAATAAGGAAAGGTTAATTAATAGATGAGACATAGATCAAGTTTTTGAGTGGCTTTCTATCAAGCAAGTAAACTAGACTAGCTATGGGTTATAGTAAGCATAAAAACTGTCTTTTTGCCCCCTTTAATAAAAAAGTACTATATAAATAGGAATGAGCTTTATGAATCCAGCTTCTGAATCCAAATATTACTCATCTGATCCCACCCCTCCCATCATAGAAGGGGAAATTCTCCAGAATAGTGATAATTCAGAGAAAGAAATCCTTGATTTCGATCTTATTTGTCTTGATACTGCACCACCAGACTCAGAAGAGGATAACCCTTCTGTTTTCTTAAAATTAACCCCTTGGGGAGTAGGAGCGATCGCTTTATTCCTTTTTGCCAATCTTCTCCTCACTTGGGCGCAATTTTCACCTGATCCCATCCCTGAAATAGGGCAAAAGCCATCAGATATCCTACCGAGTCCTGAAATAAACCCACCAAGTCCAACAGAAACAAAAAATAACCTAGAACCGACCCAATTAAGTACCTTACCCCCAGTTAAACAACCGATTCCCATTCCACCTCCCCAACAGCCTAACCCTTCCCCTCCTCAGCCTACCCTAGCTGAAAAGCTATTACCCCCGACCTTACGCCCTCAATCTATCCCTGTCACCCAAAAACAAACAATTCCCGCACTACCCACAGCAGTTGTTCCCCTCACCCGTCCTTCCCAAACAGCCTTACCTCAACCACAAAGAATTCCTGCTCCTCCTCCACCATCTACGGCACTGAATCAAGCTCCTATTGCACCTAATTTCTCAGAATTACCCAAAGATGATCAGTTACGCAATATTTTGCGGCAACAACTGATTCGAGAAGAAGCTAACTATCAGCCAGAGCAGACCTTTAATCAGCGTGTTCGTGAAAAGCTGTTAGAAAGTAAGATGAGGAAATATCGGGCTACTCAGGAAGCACAAGCTGTCCCCACAGGTAATAATGAAGTGATTCCTGCCCCTCCTCCACCAAGTAGCCAAACCTCTGCTACTGTTCCCCCAGCGCCTTTAGTTGCCCCTCAGCCCACACAGGCTACACCCCGTAATGTAAATGATTTGGTGAACACATTAGAGAGTTTTAATCAGAAATAGGAAGGAGAGAGGAGGAAAAGGCCAGTGCTGTTTCATTGTCTCTCCTGAACTTATGGTGATAAGTAAAACTTATAAATAGTAGTATGATTTAGGCACGTGGATAGCTTTTAGGACAATCTTATAAATTCATGATTTGTGCCGTAACCTATCATAGATTATTTGTATATTATTATACATTCTTCACCACAAGATCAGGAGAGCCAATTCTAGAAGAGAATTAGAATATTTCTGACCACAGAAAAAGGGACATAAGGAGTATTATGTCCCTAAAATATTAGTTATAGTTAAGTATCAAATAACCCTTTACACTTTTAACATCGCATTCTCTTGTTGATAGGGTTGAATATCAACAGAAACGGGTTGTGCATTCCAGATCTTCTCACAATATTCTTTAATAGAGCGATCGCTGGAAAACTTACCCATCCGAGCCACATTTAAAATAGACATCCGACTCCAATATTCTTGATCTTTGTAAGCCTGAGACACTTTATCCTGTGCATCAATATAGCTTTGATAATCAGCTAAGAGGAGATAAGGATCTTCATACAGTAAATTATCAACAATGGGCTTAAATAATTCCTCATCCCCATCAGAGAAGAAACCAGTGCTGAGTAAATCCAAAACCGCTTTTAATTCATCGTTAGCTTCATAGTAACCCCGTGCATAATAACCCGATGCTTTTAACTCGGCTACTTCAGGAGTGGTTAAGCCAAAGAGGAAGAAATTATCAGCCCCAACACATTCACGGATTTCCACATTCGCCCCATCTAATGTACCAATGGTTAACGCACCATT
>JBFRWQ010000003.1:0-5109 GCA_051439665.1 Microcystaceae cyanobacterium
TTCATGGTATCATTATAACACGATAATTCTGGCTATACCCTTAGTAGAACTGAGGGTTAAAACCCTCTACCGCTCGACTAAAGCCTTCAAAGGACGTGGCTATCTCTCGCTCGTTATTTTAGGTATAGTATAACTAATTGGTGTAAGTTCGGTAAAACCTAACCTAAGAGCAGTTACTAAGTGATTCAATTCATCCAAACCAAAATCCTTCCTTCTAAGATTGTCCAATTACTGATTCAAACAGTGATGAAATGGCAACAGGATAATTGTGCGGAAATGGGGGCAGCTTTAGCCTATTATTCCCTTTTCTCCCTATTTCCTACCCTTTTAATTATTCTAAGTGTCGTCGGGTCTATTTTGGGAGCGGAAACGCAAGCGGTTCAACAAACCCTAACCATCGCACAGAAGGGGCTTCCTCCTGAAGCTTATGAAATTGTCAAAAATACCCTAGTTCATCTTAATAGTAGCAGTGTAGGCGCAGGATTAATTGGGTTTGTGATCTTACTCTTTACAGCCAGTCGGATTTTTGGTGCATTAGATCGCTCAGTCGATAAGATTTGGAAAGCAGAAAATCAAGCCTCAGAAAAAACTCATGTTGCTCACATTGCTCTCGGCTTTATCCTAGATAAAATCTTTGCCTTTGCTCTGGTGATTAGCACTTCCTTTTTACTATTTCTTTCCTTGTTGTCTAACATTGCTATCCGCATTATTTTAGAGATTGTTAGAAAATTTGAAGCAGCAATTGGTTGGCTGGATGTTGACAATATTCTTCTCTATAAAGCTCTTCAAACAGGAATTACTTTTTTGTTGTTAACAACTGTTGTCATGACCTTATTTAAGATTTTACCCTCAACTAAGGTGAAATGGGGCGATATTTGGTTAGGTTCAATGATTACTGTGGGTCTTTTTATGCTACTCCAAAGATTAGTGGGTAGTGGAATTGTGAGTATTGGGGAACAGTTTAAAGCCTATGGTGTACTGGGAGGGGTAATGGTTTTGATGTTATGGATTTATCTAACATTCCAAATTTTCTTTCTAGGGTGTGAATTTACTTATGTTTATACCTACCTATTTGGTAGCCGTCGTAATGAAGAGTCAGAAGAAGCTGCTTTAATTCGTAAGTCAACTTAATTAAAGTTACGTCTTTTTCTTTTTTAAGACAATTAAGCCCGCTAAAATAATCAATACTGCTCCTAAATAATAGTTTGTACCTAACAGTTCATTCCAGAATAACCAGCCCAAAAATGCGCCAAAGGGAACGGATGTATAAGTAAAAATTCCCACATCAGAAGCAGGTGCATTCTGGTAGCCACGAGTTAATAACAATTGACCAATGGTTGTTGCTAATCCAACCCCTATTAACATTATACATTGCTTAATTGTTGGTGTTTGCCAAGTCCAGATTAAGGGAAAGACTGAAACAAATAAGCCCAAAATAGCAAAATAAGAGACAATCCGTAAAGGGGGTTCAGTGGTAGAAAGTTTGCGTACTGTTACAAAAGCTATCGCAGCCATTACACTACTCCCTAAAGCAATTAAACTCGCCCAATGGGTATTACCATCTGGTCTTAAAATGAGAAAAACACCGATAAATCCGACTCCTCCTGCTATAAATACTCGTTGAGAAATATGTTCATTCAGCCCCAGAAAAGCGATAAAAGGAATCATTAAGGGAATGGTTGATTTAATTAACATAACATCGGCTAGGGGAAGATGGGCGAGTGCGTAGAAGAAACAATACATTGCACCCATCCCAATTCCTGAGCGAAGAATATGTAAATGAAAGCGCTCTGTTTTTAAAATGCTTGTTCCATTTTTCAGTAATAAAGGGGTTAAAATAATTAAGCCAAATAAGTTACGAAAAAATACAATTGATTCATTCGGTAAGGAAGTGGAGATTGACTTAATGATAGCAGCAGCTAAGGCAAAACTTAACTCCGAAGCAACAATAAAAAAAGCGCCTCGTACAATACTCTGATGATTAGACATATTTTCTCTTAGATTTTATTTACACTTTTCTCAAAATGAGAATTGCTGCTAGGAAGGATCTATATTGGCACATTCTAATAGAAAATTAATATAATCATTAAACTCCTTTTTAATTAAAGGTATAAGTTTATCATAGACTGAACGTAAATAATCTAACCGAGACCAATCATAATCAAAATCGTAATAATATCGCTTAAAATGACGAAATCTTCTTAATTCATCTAATAATTGATAGGAATCTTTCGACAAAACAGCCTTACGAATATTCGGAATTTCAATGTGCATTTTGCGTAACAGTTCTTTGTGCCATTGATTTGGTTCAAGATGATTTTCAAATACTCTAGCAATTCTAAATAAGATAGTTTCTACACAAGTATAACTATTGCAGAGAATATCGGCTAATAGCACTGCATCCCGTAGATCCCGTTGTTTAACTGTTGTAAAGTTTGAGTGATAAGATTGATACAGGTTATTGATCTGAGCAAGCACCTTTAAGCTTTCTCTCATCTCACCAATTAATAAGAGTAAATCTTCATTGTTCATAAATCACTTTCCCCTTCATTAAGATGATTTTTTGAAAAGAGGGATAGAGATTTTCCCACCGTATCAAATCTAGAGGAAATTGAGTCATGTCTTCAGCATCTGCTAATAATTTCAGAAAAGTAAGGGTTTCTATTCCCACTACAGCCAGATCAATATCTGAGGCTTCAGAAAAGTGTTTTGGTTCTAAAATTGATCCCCATTGAATGATTTGTTGCGGCTGATATTTTTGGATAATCATTGCGATAATATTCTTGGTATCTTGTTGAGCAATTTTCCATAAAGCAAGTCGTTTAGCCGTTTTAGCAGCTTGTTTTGTTTTTAAATAATGCCTAACTTGTTGAGGGTTAACCATAATAG
The DNA here is from genome assembly GCA_051439665.1 of Microcystaceae cyanobacterium. GTDB lineage: Bacteria > Cyanobacteriota > Cyanobacteriia > Cyanobacteriales > Microcystaceae > JBGTGT01. The sequence goes on from JBFRWQ010000003.1 coordinate 2,890, forward strand.
AGTCAAGAGCAGAAGAATTATCCTAACAATGCTAACATATCGAATCTGATCCCAAATCTGGTTTATATACCCCAGTTATTAGTTATCAGGTTTTAGATTTCAGGTTTCAATTATTCCCACACTTCCCCCTCTCCCCACACTCCCCACACTTCCCACACTTCCCACACTCTATTCAGAAATGTCATTATATCCTCGTGGTGTAATTAACCAATTTCCCTGCTGATAAGTGGTTTTATTGCCAATAATAACCGTCGTTAGCATATTAATCTCCACATCTAACATTTTCTCTAACGTCGTAACGGTAATTTGTTCATGATCTCGATAGGCTGACTCAACTAAAGCAACAGGTGTATCAGGCGATCGCACAGCTAAAAAAATCCGTTGTGCTGTCACAATTTGGGTTTGTCGCTTCAAAGATCGAGGGTTATAAAGCGCTGTGACAAAATCCGCCTCTGCTGCTGCTTGAAGCCGTTTTTCAATCACTTGCCAAGGAGTTAATAGATCACTGAGACTAATGGCGCAAAAATCGTGCATTAACGGTGCGCCAACCCTAGCCGCCGCCGCTTGTATAGCGCTGATCCCTGGTAATACTTCTAATTGAGGGCTTTCTCCATCCCATCCCTGTAAAGATAATTCTTCCATCACCAGTCCCGCCATGCCAAAGATACCACAATCTCCCGAAGATACCACAGCCACGGTTAAGCCCCATTGTGCCAACTGAATTGCCCGTTGCGCTCGTTGTTTCTCCTGAGTGATAGGATAACTTTCAATAATCTGGCCTGCCTGTTTTAAGGGCTTAATTAAGTCCAAATACAGGGAATAACCAATGATCACATCAGCAGCAGCGATCGCTGTCTTAGCAGCCGGGGTGATTTGCTCCAGCGCTCCTGGCCCCATTCCCACTAGAGATAATTTACCTTCACGTCCTGTATATTCTACCTCTGACTGAGCAACAGCCACCGTCACGCAATTCTCAATTACCTGCTTAGTGACGATTAATTGACCTTTACTGGCCATGAGCGCTGCTGCTTCAGCTACACTAGGGGTATTAACCGATGCTTCTACAATTTCTGAGGGATTTGGCACAGTAATGGTTTTTAATTGCTCTGGAGTAAAGGTTTTTAAGGGAAGATTAAATTTCTCACCATAGGCAACTAATCCCTGTTCATTACTTTTAAGATCAAGGGTAGCGATTCCTGCGATCGCATCAATGGCTAAATGTTGCTGTTGAAAGACTTGTTGAACGGCTTGTTCTATTTGTGCTAATGATACCCCTCGAATACAACCAATTCCTAGCCAAAAAATACGAGGATGCCATTGAACTTTAGGTAATTGACTCTGAGGAGCAAATTTACGCTGTGTCCCACTAATCCACACCCTTGCCTTGGCATTTTCTTCATTAAAGCCCCAGGTTATATTTAACCCAGGAGGAAGATGATCTTGCCACAGAGTTGATCCTACTTCTTGGATTACTTGTATTTTTTCCCCTTTCACTATTGCTGCACTTACCCCAGTCCAGTCTCCTATCCCCTTACGCCAACCAAAGGGAAGTCCTAAACAGTCAATTCCTTGCCAATTTATCCCTTGAGAACCACTGGTAATGACAGTAATTGCTTCAATTTGTTGAGAGATTAAGTGAGCTAGGCGATCTGCTCCCCCTAAGTGACCACTACAGAGACTGATGACAAATTTTTGACAAGGATCAATGACAATTACGGCAGGATCAGAAGCTTTATCATTTAACAGGGGACTAATTAGGCGAATGACTGCCCCTGATGCTAAAGAAAAGATAAAACCATTATATTTTGACCAAATAGTCTGTAAATGGTCTTTAAGTGAACCTGAGTAGGTTTGAACACAAGGATCATTTAATTTAAGGGTGTCGGGACAAATTAAAGTTAAACCAAGAGACTGACACAAAGGGAGCAATGAGTGACAGGTTTGGGGGGTAAGGGCAATAACTGCGATCGGATCGAAGGAATTCAATGAAAATTTAGAATTTAGAATTTAGAATTTAGAATTTAGAAGTTTCTATCCACTTCACTCCCCACCTTCAACGGAGTGAATTGCTTCCTCTGGTGACATTCCACCATAAATGACCTTCATCATACCTGGGAAATAGCGATCAACTGTAATAACATTAATATTGACCAAATTTTCCACTAAGGCAGGTGTTAAGCGATCGCCTTCCACATCAATACTGGTTTTATAACGAATTTC
>JBFRWQ010000004.1:0-3158 GCA_051439665.1 Microcystaceae cyanobacterium
GTGATGGGGTGATTATTGGCGGAAATACTGTGCGTTTAGATAATCCCTATTTAACCACTCATCAGGTCAGCGATCGCAATCCTTTACGAGTCGTTTTAAGTCCCTCCTTTAATTTACCCTCAGTGGCTATTCTTTGGGACACAGAAACAGCTAATACTTTAGTCTTTACTCAACCTAATCCTGATTCATTGTTGAAAAAACAGCTACAAGATCAAGGGGTAGAAATCATAGAACTAGAAACTTTGAATCCTTTAAATACCATGAAAATTCTCTATGAGCGAGGATTATCGACCGTTTTATGGGAATGTGGTGGTAACTTAGCTGCTAAAGCTATTACTGATGGAGTTGTACAAAAAATAATGGCTTTTATTGCCCCTAAAATGATTGGGGGAGAAACAGCCCCTTCCCCCATTGGTGACTTAAATTTAACCCAGATGACAGACGCTTTAACTTTACAACGGGTAAAGCTACAACAAATTGCTCAAGATTGGTTAATTGAGGGTTATTTGTAACTAATATCCTGACGTAATATCTTATGAGTAATAGCAAGCAAACCGAGATTTCCGACCATAATTAACCCAACTAGCAGACTACCTTCGGGAACAGTTACCAAATCAACCTGATTTATGCCCAAAGCACGATTAAGAATATCAGTTCGATAAACAACCTGAGAAATATTAGGGATATCGCTTTTTACACCTAAGAAAACGGCTGAGTTATCAATCGTTGTTGAACTGGTTCCTGCTAAGGAAAATGTATCAAGGAGTATATTATTGTCGTCATAAATATCAGCAAAAACTGTATAGTTAAAAGTGTCATCTACAGCAATCTGTGTTCCGACAGCCATCACTGGTTTAAGAAAAGTAAGGGTAATAGGACCAGGGTTGCCAGGGGCTGGAAACTGACTAGAATCTAATCCTGTAAAAAGAACTGCATCACCTAAGCCAAAATTGGCTGGAATTCCATTAGGAGGATTATCTATGCGCAAAACAAATGGAGGAGAAACAGGAGCGTTAGGAACATTACTATTATCAATAGCAACATTGGTTGTTCTCCCTCGCTGAGAATCGATGGAAAAATTAAAGCTCAGAAATTTAGAGAAATCTGGTGGCAATTCAAATGGATTAAAAAAGCCCAGTTCATCCCAAGCAATAAAATCATTTTTCCCTAAATCTTCTCGATTGTCCACAAGGGTTAGGGCGACAACTGAATTAGCGCTTAAGGTTGCACTGACTAGGATAGGGAGTAGAATAGCGGGTTTGACCATAGTGTAAAGCTAAGTTAAATTAAGCGTTTAGTCTGCTAGGGCAGTAATTAACACTATCTCTCACTTTATGCCTTAAAACAATTAATTTTTACTTAAATATAATGGCTATTTTTCTCCATCCTCAGATTAAAACCCTTAAACAATTGAAAATTATGGTCATCTCAGTGTTATCCGAGACATCTTCAGCTTAGAATAAAGGGACTGTCCCTATTTTTACGGAAAAACGGTAATCCTGTGTCCATCGAAATTCCTTGGCCAAAATTATTCTCCTTGCGGGTGATTTCTACCCTGAAACGGGAGCGCTATGAGCTTATGGCTCTTTTAAGTGCAAAGAAACACCAGAAAAAAGCGCTTTTAGCCCTATGTACTTTAGGGATAACTCTGATGTCAGCTTCTCATGGGCAACTTATTCTTGCAACAGGAATAGGTGTGGGGACGATGTGGGGTGTTTATCATTGTCCACAATGGTATAAATGGATCAATTGGCAATTCTTACGGCAATCATTACCAAGAAATCACCGTAATTTAGTCCTAGCAGTTGCCAGTGGGGGGACGGCAACCCTTATCACCTACTTTGGGACTTTAGTGTGGACAGAAGCAGAAAATCGCTGGTTAGTGATAGCTATCCTTTTGCAAGGATTGGGAACATCTGCTCTTCTCGGTTGGCTACTGTTACAAGGATGGACTAAGACGAAAAACGAGCTAAAAACGTCTTTTGAAATATTTGTTGGCGATTTAACGGCACCAGATCCCCTAAAGCGCTTAATTGCGGTTCGTAGCCTTAGTCATCTCCTAGAAAATGCTGATATCATGGATCACCAAAAAGAACAGGTAGAGGAATATTTCAGCTTGATGGTGACAACCGAGCCAGAGATTAAGGTAAGATCAGCTTTATTAGAAGCGCTACAAACAACCAAACAGTCTCAAATTCTCTTACAACCCCTCAAACAGAGCCAATCTGTTCAAATATCAGTTTTAGAGTAACTAATCAGCATCCTCTTCATCCATTGACAAATTCTGATCATCTGTCCCACTTTCAGAAATAGCACGAGTGCAAGACCAACTACTAGGAAGTGCAGACGGCCAACCCATACGAATGGCCTCAGGACAAATTGTCATTACCGTCAATTGGCAGTCAATCAGTTGAAAACCCTCTTTTTCGCACTGTTTCAGACTATGTTTAAGGATAGAGTCATTTTTGAACTCAGTGGTCTTATTGCATTGAACACAGACCATGTGATGATGATGATGGGGGTGGGGATGATTGAGTTCGTAATGCTTGTGTCCTTCTGCTAGTTCCAATTCTCGTAAAATTCCCATACGGGACATTAACTTTACACTACGATAAATGGTTGAAAGACTAATCGACTCATCTCTTTTTTGTAGCACTTCATACAGTTCCTCAGCGCTCAGATGGTTACCCCTGGGTAGATTTTGAAAAACGTGCAGAATCTTCTCTCTTTGTGGGGTTAAACGCCAACCTCTCGCATTTAATTCAGCTTTCAAAGAATCACTTGTATAAGGGGACATAATAATGAGGAATTTATGATTATTGAGTCATTAACAATCATAATAGGTTAATGAGGTTATTTGCAACAATTTATGATAATTGAGAATTATTGATCTCATTGGTAAGTCTTAAGCGCTATTTTTGCAAATGAGAGGAAAGTTATGTTACGGGACATTAACATTAAAAATTATCGATGTTTTGAGGAGTTGTCGATTGATGGCTTTGGTCAAGTTAATTTAATTGTAGGAGAAAATAATAGTGGAAAGACCAGTTTATTAGTAGAGATTTATTTATTAGTCAATCAACCAAAATCAAGAGATATTTATCGTTCCGTGATTGAAATATTAGATCAAAGAGACGATTTCATAGAAGAGCAAGAGC
>JBFRWQ010000005.1:0-3624 GCA_051439665.1 Microcystaceae cyanobacterium
GGATTACTAATATTTTGTCTGGCATATTGATAGGCAAATAAGGTAATGCCAAAAGCAGCGACATGAGTTGCCATGTGCCACCCATCTGCTAGTAGGGCAATTGAGCCAAAAATAACCCCTGCTATAATTTCTCCTACCATTGTGACGGCAGTTAAAATCATGACGATTTGGGTATTTTTTTCGGATTCTTCTTGATTCGGTAAAAAGTGATGATAATGTTGCCAATCTTCTAAAATATCTTTGTGCATTAGTAACTCCAATGATTAAATAGTAACAATTTTATCTTAACTATCTCGATCATCATTTGGGTGAGCTATTATTTAAAATAATAATTAATTAATTAGCCCACCCGATCTTTTTACTAGATCAATTCAATAATTAAAGCATCCGCCTCTTGTTTGCGTAAGCTTAAATGAAACCCTCGAACCAGAATCTCAACTGGGTCCCCTAAAGGTGCAACTCGAACCACTTCAAACTCTGTCTTTGGCGTTAGTCCCATTGAAAGTAATTTTCCTTTATACCCTCGTCCGACTTTGTTGTAGCCAAGCACTCGTCCTTTTGTGCCTTCTTTGAGGTTTTTTAACAAGATTGCTTCAGTATTGGTCATTTTGTTCTCCTGTTGATGGTTTAAAGGGTGATCACTCACCATAATTTTGTGCGCCATTCCTGCACCGATTCCAATTCGGTTATCTTGGATGGCCACTAATACTGAGCCACTGGGTTGGGAACTAACCACTTGTAGTTCTACCCCTGGTGTCAGCCCCATTCCTAATAGGCGGTTCATTCCTCCTTTTCCTTGAAACCCCACTACCCAAATCGATTCACCAATGGTGGCCTGTGAGAGAGAATAGGATGAATTAGATGGTTCTGTGGGTTCAACTGGGGATTGAGCGTCTTCGCTTTCACTAAAGAAGGAAAATCGCCAATTTTGCCCATGACGATGACGATTGGTCTGTTCCATGTTTTCTCCATTCATATTTATCTATCTAAAATTAATTAGCAATAACTTTTTTAGGGACTCAGGGATCAAAATTCGGAAATCTTAGCTCAGATCGTACTTAAGTGAGCTTTTAAGAGAAAAGCTGTAATGAGGTTTTTAGCTCACTTGATAAGTTTTAGCAATTATTCCCCCTAAGATCATCTTACTATCAATTACTGCCCTGCAGTCAAAAAGCCTGTTAAGAATTACTAAAAAAAATCCCTCCTATAGTCAGGAGGGTGCAAAAATAAAATTTAGCTTAATCAGTTAAAAATAATTAGTTGAGCGCTTGACCAACGAAAGAAAGGGTTAAGCTATCATCAGCTAGGAAATGGTCTAAATGATAAGCTCTTTCTTCGGTTTCTAGCAACATTTTTTCGTAAAGGTAACGAGTTGCGCGATCGCCTAAACTTTCTGCTTGTGCAGCAACACGACGTAACAGTTGAATCATCGCTTGTTCTGCTGCTAAATCATGTTCTACCATATCCCGACTGCCATAAGCGCCGTCTTCTTCGGGGGTAAAGCAACAGAGTTCTGATAGTTTAGCGAAACTGGCGACGGGAATACCACCTAAACCATTTAACCGTTCAGCGAGATCATGAACATGGCCTTGAACTGCGTCGTAACTTTCGTTGAAGAATTCATGGAGAGAATAAAATTCAGACCCTTCTACAACGAAATGGTGTTTTTGGTACTGTATGTATAGAGCTTGGAAACCAGCTAAAACTTCATTTAATCCTTCACAAACAGGAGAAGTAACGCTTTTATCTAGCATTACGGGATTTTCTCCCACTTCTCCGTAAGCCATTCTTAGACCTGTGATAACAGCCATCGTGATTTTCCTTCCTACTCAAGGGTGTTTAACATTTGCTTTACAAATTATAACCTAATTTTTTCCTCAAAATGTAGCGTATTCACTAATTTGAAATGATTTTTTTGAGATTTAAAGGTATTTTTTCCTAAATAATTGACAAGGATTTTCATTGGTTCTTTATTCGCAATAGTCAATTTTATTGCAAATAGCCGATATTTTTGAAAAAGTCAGCAAAACCCATGCAATAATTGTTCTTGATCTGTAATCATTTTTTTATTGACCGCTTTCTATTTTTAGCTTTATGATTAGGAGCTAAATCAGTCTCACTACCTAACTGAAATTTTGCTCACCAATAAAAAAATAAAAAAAATCAAGGTTAAGGTTTCGTTATATACCTGCAAATTGAGCTATAATGAAAAAGGTTGAAAAGAGCTAATTTTTCCTTTCCTCACCGAGAAAAAAGGAAAATCCTTACTATATTCACTTTCGTCTCAAGCCTAGTTAACGGAAGCGCTCCTTAAATTTATTCATTTATCTCATATACAAGCAGAGGGTCAAACAATGGCAATTGAACAAATCAAACAAATGTCTCAAACCAGATTCAATCAACTACTAGGAGTGAATCCAACTAAAGTTCTGGTAATTGGTATTGGTACAGTTGTCTTAGCTCCTACCATTGCATCCCTACTGAAACCAGTTGCCAAGGCCACCTTAAAAACAGGTGTAGTACTTTACGAAAAAACAAAATCAACCCTTGCTGAAACAGGGGAAGTGATGGGCGATATTATTGCTGAGGCCAAAGCAGAAGTCGCTGAAGAGCAGGCGCAGCGAGCAGTACCTGTCAGTACAGTGGATGTTACGCCACAACAGCCTTCACCCGAAGGATAAGCATGGTGGTAGGATGGGCTTCCCCCATTAGAGTAAGTATGGCATAACCATAAAATTCCATAATCCATTGCGAGGATTTAAGAGTGCAGTCGTTTCCCCCATCAGACTCAGTATGGCATAACCGTAGGATGGGCTTTGCCCATAACCATCAAATGATCTAGCCCACTGATTGAACTAAAAGACAATGGGTTCAACTATTTTTCAGAAATAGCATCACCATCAAATGATCTAGCCCACTGATTGAACTGGCGTTTTTGCTGGAGTAGGAGATGTATCTGACTGAGGTGAAGATTTCGAGGCTTGAACAGGCTTAATTTCTGATTTACTTTCTTCGTACAAAGAAATTCCGCTTTTAATGACTGATTTAAGAATCGGTCGTCCCAACTTAGCTGCCGCAGGAAGAACAGTTGTTCCCAGCAGAATTGCCCCTAAACCTACCAAAGCAGTTGAGTTTCCAGCATTGTGATCCTCAATAATTTCCTTAAGATGAAAACTGAGGACTGATCTATTCCAGTGAACCAGTGACATGGGTTTTTCTCCTTAGTTCATTGCTTATTGCTAATTAATTTTAACAAATCGTGGGGATATTGAGCTAAATGCAGAATGAAGAATGTAGAATGGAGAATGAAAACCCTTACTGTCAAAGGAATTGAGGGTTTTCCATCCATCTGACTATAATTTGAGAAAAGACTGGCTATTTAAGCGCAATTGCTTAATAACTAAATCATAACTCTTGTGAGATACACTGCTCATTCTCAAGATTGAAGTTGACAGATGAGCGCTCCATTGAGTAGGTAAGCGCTGTTCAAAATCTGAACAATGAATGGCTTCTTCTGAAAACGCTTGACAAGGACGAACCGCACATTTGAGACGATAATCGCCTGTGGAAAAAGCACAACCACTACAAGGAATGCGATGTAACTGTTTCAGTTTTCTGAGCCCT
>JBFRWQ010000006.1:0-20325 GCA_051439665.1 Microcystaceae cyanobacterium
GCGTAATGCTGGCCCCCGTGAAGCGATTTTCCACGCCATTGTACGGAAAAATTACGGTTGCACCCATTTTATCGTGGGACGGGATCATGCAGGGGTAGGGGATTATTATGGTACTTATGATGCCCAATATATCTTTGATAAATTTGACCCTCAAGAATTGGGCATTGTCCCGATGAAATTTGAACACGCCTTTTACTGTACTCGCACCAAACAGATGTCCACCAGTAAAACCAGTCCAAGCGCCAAAGAAGAACGTATTCATCTCTCAGGAACAAAAGTGCGGGCGATGTTACGGGAAGGGAAATTACCCCCCCCAGAATTTTCTCGTCCAGAAGTAGCCGCAGAATTGATCAAGGCAATGCAAAAATAATGTATAGACCTTGGTTTAGGTTAAAGAATTAAGGTGCTCATAGAGGTGTGGGGTGCGAGGGATGAGGTGTAGGGTTTAAATCTCTAAAATCCTGATCCCTGACACCTGACACCTGACACCTAAAATACCTAGTACCTAGTACCTAATACCTAACAACTAAAATATGTGGGATCGGCGAACCGTTTTAAAAACGTTAGTGAGCTTGGGATTAAGCCAAATTATCCCTTTAGAAAAGCTGTGGCAACCTAAGCGCTGGCAAAATGCCTATCAAGCCTTAGCAGCCCCATCTGCTCGTAAATTAGCTTTATTAGTAGGAGTCAATCACTACGGCCAAAGTCCCGCTCTTAAAGGCTGTTTGACGGATGTAGAACTACAACGGGACTTGTTATGTTATCGTTTTGGCTTTCAACCAGACGATGTGGTGGTGTTAACGGGCGATAAAGCTACCAGAGAAAGCATTGAAAACACTTTTGTCGAACATTTAGTGGAACAAGCAGAAAATGGTGATGTGGTCTTGTTTCACTACAGTGGCTATGGAAGTCAGGTTAAAGTTACCAAAGAAGGCTCGGATAATGAGTTTACTGTGGTTAACGGCTTATTACCCAGTGATAGCTTGTTACCCAGTAAGGGAATGCGTACCCTTAATAACATTTTACTAGAGACCATTGACTTATTAGGGCGATCGCTGGCCACCGACAAATTTACCTGTATCCTTGACACCAGTTACGCTTTACCCACTCCCCTCTGGCCCCATAATTTTCCCCTCCGTTCCAGTTCCCTAGCCTCAGAACGGCTAAATAGTGGAGAATTAGCCTTTCAAGAACAATTAAAACGTAAGTTAAAGAATAATGACCTAAGAAATCCGAATAAAGGAAATTATCTTCTAGCAACCCAAGATCAAGGGATTGCGGCTGAATTAATTTTGGATGATTTACAAGCTGGCCTGTTTACCTATCTTTTAACCCAACATCTCTGGCAAGTCACCGCCGCTAATCGATTGATTTTTACTCTAACAGAGGTAGAGCAGAACTTAAAAGCAACGATTGGGGACAAACAGATTTCTCCTTGGCAGAAAATCCCTAAATCTCCCCTTTTAACTTACTATGCCCTCCCTGAAGTCGTTTCAGGAGCAGAAGGAGTGATTAGTAAAATGATTGATGCTGATTCACTCAAAATTCATTTAACGGGACTGCCTTACCCTGTTTTAAACCGATATGGTGTTAATTCTTACTTTAACATTATTAATGAGCAAAATACTGCCATAATGTGCCAAATTCGTAGTCGAAACGGTAGAGAAGCGAGCGCTGAATTAATTAATAAAAAACAAACAGTTAATTTAAAAGTGGGGCAACTGTTACAAGAACAAATTAGGGTTTTTCCCAAGGAAATGGGCTTATCTGTGGCTATTGACCATCAATTACAACGAATTGAACGAGTAGATGCCACCAGTGCCTTATCGAGTAGCAAAACCATCCAGTCAGTACATGGAGTAGGAGAAGGATGGGCAGACTGTATTGTTGGAAAAACAGACAGAGGGGAATATGGGTTATTTTCCCCAGGAGGAAATTTATTATTCAAAGCTGAAGGGGGAGAGAATCAAGCGATTAAATCGGTTGTTGAACATCTCAATCCTTATTTTAAAGAGCAACTAGCATGGAAATGGTATCAATTAACCGAGAATGAAGGATCATCTCAATTGGATGTCTTAGTAAGCCTAGAAAAAGTTGATCAACCCTCTCAATATTTGAGTCAACGTCAACCCCAACGGACTCCCTCACGACGACAAACCACCACACCAGGGAAAATGACTGAGAGACTCCTCCCTGAGATAGGCCAAGAAAGCGCTATACAATATCGTGTGACCAATTATAGCGATCGCCCTATTTCCGTTTTCTTAGTGGCCTTAACCCCTTCCCCCCCTAAACTATTAGGCTTATTACATCCTAATTCGATTCCCGCAGGGGAAAGCGCTGTCCTTACTTTCCCTGCTAAGAATGATCTGACAGCAACGACAGGTATTTATCAGGTGAAGGTGATTTGTTGTGGTGTTACCCTCAATAATTTGAAAGAAGCAGTAGAATCTAACGAAAATTCGGCTTTACTTCATTCATTCCCTGATTCATTATTAATTGCTCAATCTTTCTTTCAAGACTTACAGACAACCGATCATTCTATTGTCGGAGAAAATATTCCACCTGATGCTTATATGTTAGATGTAAAGGATTGGGCAACGCTTAATTTTGTTTACATGGTGTTATGATGGGCAAAGCCCATACTGTTGTCTGTCAAATTGAAAGTGACGGGTTGAGAGAAGTGTGGGGAGAGAGGGAAGATTTAACCGTCAAAATTAGTTTGACACAGCAGTAGTAAGCCCCTTGAGGCTTATAGTTTGGCTCAAGCACTCACTACGAACCTTTGTTGGGTGATGAGCCTTGAAATACTGAAGGATTTAAGTTATCCTTATGCAGGTTAATTCCATTAGTCTCAATAAATTTTTTACTAATATGCCACAAGACGACGATCACAATTACGAAGAAGGAATTACTGAGAAAAATGGCTCACTTGATGCCTTTCTTAGTCCTTGGGGACGGTTTATGCAAGACTTAGTTGAACCTACGGTTGTCAGGTTATTTGAAACAAGGGGAAGAGAATGTAATCAATTTTCATCTGGCGCTCGTAGTTATAGACTAGATCCTCCTTTAGAGATTTCTTTGATCGCCAATGATGATGAAGAGATTGTTGTAGTAGAGTGCAAGCCTCGTCTTTCTCAGCATCATGTTGATGAATTTATTAACTTTAAATTAGAACAATTCAAATACGCTTTTGCTAGTTATAAAAATTTTCGTTTATATGGTGCGGTGACAGGAATTTACATTAATCAAGGGGTTGAGCATTATGCTTATGAGAAGGGATTATTTGTGTTTAAACCAGCAGGGGATACTTTAGAGATTATGAATGAGGCTAACTTTAAAGCAAGGGAATGGTAAACATTTAATTATACTATTTTTTGATAATAATTAAACTAATCTGTTGGACAAAAAAATTTGATTATCTATAAGACTTCAACCTTTAAATGCTTTAGGCAATATAACAACTTCAGTTTCTAAAATTCCTAGTGGAGAAAACTTGCTATAATTAACCTTTATCATTATAAGTCTCAACTTACTAAGATGAGTAAATGGCGTGTCATTCTAGAAAAAGACCCAGAAACGGGAGATGTGGCTGTATGGTGTCCCGAATTACCAGGCTGTACTTCCTGTGGTGAAACCGAAGAAGCAGCGTTAAAGAATATTAAAGAAGCGATTGAGTTGTATCTTCAACCTGATGAACTGAATTTATCTCCTGATGCAGTAATTAAAGAGGTTATTATTGCATGACTCAGATGCGTCGTTTAACTGCTAAAGAAGTAGAAACCGCTATATAAAACTTACTCAAACTTACTCATCCGAGTCAAAGACCCGATGACTTGGCTTGTTTGAGCTTGCTTTACTTCCTGCTTCATCCAAGGGAGTCGGCTCCTTCTTGTTCACAGGCGTTAATTCGGCCATAGCTTGACCTATTTTTTCCAGGTTTCTCGCTGCATTTAAGTCCCTGTCTATCTGACAATGACATTTCTCACAACAAAATACTCGTTCTGACAACAGCAAAGTTTCTTTGATTTCCCCACAGTTTGAACAAGTCTTACTCGATGGATAAAATCTATCTGCTATTACCAACTTGGAGTCATACAATTGACTCTTATATTCCATCTGTCGCCGAAACTCATAAAACCCCATATCTCCTATGGCTTTGGCTAATTTATGATTGGCCATCATCCCCGATACGTTCAAATCTTCTATCACATTAATGGCGTGTTTTTTGCTTAAATATGATGTCAATTTGTGTAAGGTATCTTTTCGGATGTTAGCAATGCGACAATGAAGTTTTTGTAGTTTTAATTGGGCTTTCTCCCGATTAGCTGAACGAGGTTGTTTTCGGCTAACCTGTTTGTGAAGTCTAATCAATTTTTGTTCTAGTTTTCTATCGGCTTTTACTCCTTTGATAATTTCTCCCGTTGATAGGGTAGCTAAGGTTTTCACCCCTAAATCTATCCCGACTACCTCTTTTTTCTTGGGTGTCGGTTGAATAGGGGTTTCTATTTTCCATGAGATAAACCATCTATCTGCCTCTCTACTGATGGTTACATTCTTGGGTTGATAAAGGTTAGGAAGTCTTTCATAGGTTTTTAATTTTCCGATGATGGGAACTTGGATTTGATAGGAAGATAATAGCTTAATTGTTCCGTCTAGGGTAAAACGGTCGTTTCTTCCTTTCTTTTTAAACTTGGGTCTTCCTTTTCTCTTTTTAAAACAATCAAGCCAAGCTCTGGCTAAATGTCTTAAAGCAAACTGTGGAGCGCATTTTGAGACTTCATAATACCAAGGATTCTTCGGTTTTACCAGCTTATTCAACCATTTGTGTAAATCAATTCCTGTGGGAAATTTTATTTTTTCGTCATTGGTACAGGTTTTATTATGGTCTAAAATCTCTAAACATAAAGCATTTCCCCAATTATAAGCATGACGAGCCACTCCTGCATGGCGAGCCAGTTGTTGGCGTTGAGTTGGATTTAATTTAAGTTTGGTTTTGAAGCCTAACAACATGACAATTGGCAAGTGGAGGGGAAACTTGGGTTTAATTGTACCTGATTGGGGTTGGGTAAGGTAAAATCTCTCAAAATCTTAACCATTATGTCACAATTAGTCCAGAGCATGGGTAGGATTGAGTAGGATTAGATAAGATTGAGTAGATTTTTTGCTTCTGTTAAAAGCCCCTAATGTTTAAGTAGGGAAGAGTGTGGGGAGTGTGGGGAGTGTGGGGAGTGTGGCAATAATTGAAACCAGCAAACCTGATAACCGATATCCGTCCCTATCCTCAAACAGTAAAGTCTGTATCTTGAGACTTAAAGGTTTCTTGTAGCTTTTTCCAAACATGGATCAAATCGTTCCATGAGATCTTCAAAAGAGACCAAATTCCCACAATAATTAGAATTGTTCCCAGAAAAACGTTATTCTTGTAGAGAAAGAGGCCAACCAGGACGATGAAGTAAGGGGACAAAATATTACTTATTTTTTCAACAATCATTACAACTTCAGGATTAGTTTGGTTGACAGCAAAAGCCGCCGAGGTGACTTCAGTATCATCTTGGTCATTTTCTTCTAGGGCAACATTAGCCATCATTTCTTGAAACTCTTCAGCGGTGGTCATTTCTTCTGGAGGAAAAGAAGGATTTTCAATCGATTGGGGGGAGTCAGTTTCTTTGGGTTGTCTGCCAAACATGGTTATGCTCTCAAAGGGGTGCGTTCGCAATCAATCATTAACAATCAATTCATTTCCCACTATAATAACGGAAAATTGACATCTAGCAACAAAAAGTGTAATTGTTAGTAACTGTTTACTGGTTATTGACATCCTAAGACAGGTAAGCGCTTTTGCGAAACAGTATTTAATCTCACTTTTGTTTGATCTCCCCCACTGAGAACATGAATTTCTTGATCAATTACCTTAATATCAACTGAATTAATTGCTTTGGGGGATTGAGTAATTTTAATCGGGTCAGAATAAGCTCTAACGCCCTTTGAGTTTAAAATCCATAGTAAAACTTCTCCTTTTTCCCCTCCACTGACCAGATAACAGCCTTTTTCACTTAAAGCGATCGCATCAATCCGTTCAGGATTTTCTAAATTCTCACTCCATTGATCAATTGGCTGAATATCTTGGCACTTTTCGAGATTATTTAAACAATCATCCTGGTTTAAATTCCATAACTTAATTTTACCCTGATTATTGGCGGTGGCTAAGAGAGAGGGTTTAGCGGAAGCCACTGTAATTGTTTCTAGATAATCTTGATCATTACCATCAAGTTTACCAATAGAAGCGCATTGATTGGAGGTTAAATCAATTGATGTTAAGCAAAAACGATTATATTGTCCACCTAACGCCAATAAATTCTGATCTTCTCCCACTAACATTAAACTAGAAATGGCAAAACCAAAGGTCTGTTCTTTGAGAGGGGTTGTGATGGGAGGAGGACAATTTTCAGTATTTTGGCTTAACAGGGGATATTTCCATTGATGAATAGCGCCACTACCATAACTACCATACAAAAATTGTGAATCGGCCGAAAAAGCTAGATCTAAGACCCTATTTCCTAAATCTTTCCGGAAAATTGCTTGAGGACATTGACGATTACCTAATAAATTCCATAGTTGGATCTCTCCATTTTCTAAACCGGCCGCAATAATATTATTATCAAGGGGTTTATAACGAACGACTCTGATGGCCTTAGAAGATGCGTCATTTTGCGACGATTTTTGCTTACCTGTGGCAATGGTTGGCTTAAAAATGGGATCATTAAGCAGTTTCTTCAAACCAAAGCCTTGTAAGTTCCATTCAATGATTGTTTGGTCATCTGAGCCACTAATTGCACTTAACCCTCTTCCATTAAACTGAACTGAATTAATGGCTAGTCGATGACCACATCTAGGACTGGTGGGATTAAGACAAGATAAAGACCACCAGAACCATAGCAGGAATAATCCGACGATGCCACCTAACCACAGGGGAATTTTTGGATAAACAGCTAATTTAACTGATTGCAGATCATTTTCGATCTCAATTACTTTCTTTGTCTTATGATCAACGTCAGATATGGGTAAAGCAGCCACAGGAAAGATTAAGCGCTTTACTCTAGCAAACCAAGGCCGAATCGCTTGAATTTTCAAGTCCAATTCTCCGCTTTCGTTAGGATGTATCCGAATAGAGCTATATTCTCTAAAAAATAGAGTAGCGGTTAAAGGATCAATATTCCAGAGAGTAATAAAGAGTTGAAAGATGAAAAAAGAGATGAATGGGGATTGGGGGTTAATAAGCTGCCATTTTGCGGGAAAAATTTCTGATTTCTGCAAGGTAGCAGACATTACTTGGATTAAATTGCTATTATTCGTAAATTTAAGACGATATGTAGCAGGAAAGACTCGAAAATGAGGAAGCCATGTCCTTTTATTGGGAATTTTGTCAGAAATTGCTTCTAATTCAAACTTTATTTGACCAAAGGGCAAGACATCCAAGATACCTTCAGTTTCAATGGTTTGGCCCTTGTCTGGTTCAACTTTGATCGTAAAAGGATAAAGTTGACTAATTACCTCATTGCTTGCAGGAAGTTCACCACTAAAAATAATTTCCTGAGTAGATTGTCCACGCAGAGAAAACTTGCGAGTCAATTGATCGGGAAACCAGGCAGGATTTAAACCGATTAAGGTCATTTTCAGAGGAATCGTACTTAAGCCATGTTGTGCAATTTGTACGGGAATATTAAGGGGCGCTCCTGAGTAACTGTGAAATCTTTTGATCGGAAGTTTAAGGCTTAAAGAACTCTTTTCGATTCCCTTTTCAAGGGTTAAATGTAATAATTCTCGATGTTCACTATTAGGAAGTTCTACGGAAAATAATCGAACGGAAATATCCATTTCTCCGACAAACCCAGGGTAAGGATTTTTTTGAATGGTTACAGTAAATTTAACCGTTCCCCCTGACGGAGTTTTACTACTAATATCGGGTTCAAGACGATACCAATCTCTGACATTTATTTGTTCTGTTCCTGCTGCTTGTAACTTCAATTGAAAGCTGGCAAATTGCTGGCTTAAATTAGTTACAGATACTTCAAAATGAACTGGCTCTTTTCCTGGTTGAAAAGAGAGATAGTGATGAGAGAGTTGAACCTGAAGGAGTTTAGTAATCATTAACAAGAAGAGGATGAGGTAATAATTGTTGGGTTAGTTATGCTCTTTAATTATTTTTTTTAGATGAGCAAAGATCACGAGATTTTTTTATTAGTTGATCAAGATATTCATCTTCAGAAGATTGAGAGGGAACATTAATATATGTTTCTTCCATATATAATAATTTTTTTCTGAGAGATTCTTCTCGGTCATAAATTGTTGTTATCATTTTGAGAAAGACTTTAGCTAAAATGCCTAATTCATGGTTTCTTTTGGCAACTTTTTGTAATTTAGTTATATCTACATCCTTGTAATTTTTGTCTTGAATAGCTTGGGCAGCATCAGTTATTGTCGTAATAGGTTCACTTAAATTGCGAGAAACTACAAAAGCTATACCAGAAGCAATAATAATTAAGACAACGCCTCCTAATAAAATAAATTGCAAGATCCAAGCTGAATTTTTCACAAAATAATTTTCGGGAATAGCAATAACACCAAGCCAGTTTAAATTACGAATGGTCTGATTTAAAGGAACAATCTCTACGTCATAACCTTGAATTCTGGCCAATCCTTGTTTATTGGGACAATAGTTTTGGGCATTCTCTTCTATGGCATTAAATAAACCCTGATTCGTCTGATCAAGATTAGATTGAGCCACCAGTCTAGAGGAACGACTGGAATCCATTTCAGCAGAACAATCCATAATGAATAGTTTAGCATTCCCTTGAGTTCTATCAATATCTCTTAAATATTGATTGAGATGATCAAATTTCAAATCAATACCAATCACCCCTTCAAAATTTTTGTTTGAGTTGTTCAGAAGTGGCTGATATAACGTAATCCCTAAGTTCTTATCACCTAGATTCTCCCCTGCTCCTGCAAATAAATAAGTATTTGTCCACCCTACTTTTTTTTGTGTTTTCGCATCAACATACCAAGGTTTTATTTGAGGGTTAAATAATTGTTTAGTAACAGTTGTTTTTGCTTGTCTGTTTCCCTTTGGATCGAGGGAATATTGCCATAATTCTCCTTTAGTTTCTTCGCTTTTATACAGACTAATTAATTGACCATCATTTGCCCTTTTAATGGAGAGCCAATCACCTTTTTCATTAGCATAATAAACTTGATATAACAAGGTATTATACTGCATTTGATACCAAAAATATTGTTCTAAGCTTGATAGGTTATTATAATCAATATCCTGTCTTGCTAAAGCGGTTTGATTAATCGCTATCATGGATTCAAACCCTTGTTGATGCTCTTCTAAATAGTTATTTATTTTTTCTAAACTTTCTTGAACAAAGTTGTCTCTTTGTCTTTGATGACTGCCATTTAGAGCAATCCATAAAATTACTTGAGTGGAAAAAATCGCCAAGAGAAGGGGAGTAAGAATCAGCCAAAGAACTCGCCAACGAAAGGATAGGAATTTTTTCTGCTTTTGAGCGACATTAGTAGATTTTATCATGAATTTGATCCTCTTAATTAGGGTTTAATGCTTGTTGCATTTGTTTTTTTCGATGAGCAAAGTATAAAATATTGATGGCAAATTCTTGAAAAGTTCTCAAGGTTTCTCTAGATAAAGTTTCACCGTAATTGAGATCAAAAATTTCAATAAAGTTGCCAATGGTAACAACTAATCCATCTCCATAGAAAAGCTCTAGTGAGTTTTGCCGTCGCATAGGCAAATGTTGAAAAAGAAACGGTTCGCTTTTGAGAGGATGATCGAGGGATAATTGTTCCCATGACTCTAACACAATGCCTAAGCGTTCTGCGAAAGAACGAATATTAAGCATCATTTGCTCAATTTCAAAACGAATGGCTTCTTGGGTGTTTTGTAAGGCCGTTTCTGCTTCTTTAGACTTGTCTCCAGCTTTGTTCATGCTTTTGAGTCGCTGAAGTTCTTTAGTTAACTCTTGCTCAACAATTTGTAGTTCCTCAATTTTGGTATTTTCAGTAGGAATAGATAGCCAAATTAATCCTCCTTTTTTAAGATAGGTTTTCAAAAAATTAAACTCATCTGAGGAGATTTTTTGCGATCGCTTATCGGTTAAATAAATCACTTCTCCTGTAAAGTTTTCTTCACTATCATCTGAATTCAAAGAAGAAATGACTTGAATGTCTTTCGCTCCTTCTAAAGCAGGATATAATACTCTAATTGAGCTTAAAAGACGATTTAATCCGCTCATTTCTTGGGTTGCATCTCCCTGCAAAACCCCCATTTCAATTAAGGCTAAGGGTTTAGATTGTGCAGGTTGACGATAGCGTAAATCTAGGGTATTTCTAGTAGGCGCAAAACTATTTGATGGAGACTTTAAGCGAATATTATCTCCTGCCAGAAAAATGCGACACAGTTCAATTTCTCCGTCCGTTGGCGGTTGATTTTTTTCATCAATTTGAAAGGTTTCATTGATTTCCACCAGATTTTGGATTTGTAATTGCTCAGGATCAATATAACGAATTACTAAATAAATTAAACGAGATGATGATGAATTTAATTGAGAAGCAATATAAAAGTCCATTGGTTGGGGAACAACAATAATATTGCCATCATGATCAATCGCAATACCAGGTTGAATTTGTAGCCAGCGCCAATTATCATATTGAGTAGAAACATCACTAGGAGGAGGGATGACCCAAACCCCTAAACCACAAACAATTCCTCCTTGATGAAGAGATTTATAATAAATATTCTGTCTTTGTCTATGGTATTGATGCGCCATCTTCCAGCGCTCAACGGTCATTTCTAAGCCATTGATCACATTAAGGCGTTTTAGGGGTTTAATCTTAGGAAAAAATGAAGACATAATCGTTAACAGAGATTAAGATGGTTCAGGATAAATTAAGGTTAATTCATAAGTGCAAAAAGCAGGTTTTTCTTGTTCAATAATTTGACGAACCAGAAATTCATCAATTGATTGATGGGGAAGGGAGGTTAAGCAAACTTTTACATGGTAGGGTTGTCCTCCTCCAATTAATGCTTGACGGCCAAGGGATGTTTGACCAATGGTAAACTTTTCCCCAAAAGATTCTTCAATGCTAATATGTTTTTCCGTTTCGGGTAACATTTCATCTAAGGGTAAACCAGTGTAAAGATGAAGATATAACCGTAACCCTCTCCGAGTTCCTCTCCATTTATATAATTCTATCGCTTGATACACTAAATAACGCTGTTGAAAGAGGCTTAAAGCAGGGGTTAATTTCCATCCGACCCAATGGGAGAGAAAGGGTAAAAAACTATCACTGGTTAATAGAGGATTAAAGTAAGCCCAGAGATTATCTAATAGGTTAACATCTGGTTCACAAGTCTGTTCAAAAAGTTGGAGAAAACGTCCCATAAAATCTATATTTTTATAAACGTCAGGAAGAAAACTTAAATAGAGACTATCAGGACGAACATATAAATTGAACGGGGTATCATAGTATCGTTGGTAAATAAATTTTTCGAGGAATAAGCGAGTGATAGCGGTTATGCCACTTTGAATCAGTAACCTTAAGGTCAACCATAAACTAGGTAAATGGAAGAGAGATAACTGATAAGCTAGATTAATTTTGCCTTGATAATCTAAGATTAAGCCTTGCTTTTGGGAAATTGGCTCAGAAACTTCAAAAAAATCATTGGGTATTTTCCATTGAATAATCAGATCAACTTTTTCGTTGGGAAAGAGTAAAATTTGAGGTGAATCAGTCGTTAAACAAACAAAAAGAAACGAATATAATTGAGTCAGTATTAAGGCTAAAATAATCAAAGGTAATAATTTATCGTCATATCTAATGATCCGATACCATTCTCTGGGAAAATATCCGTCTAAGGTTGGCTCAAGAACCATGAAATGAGGGGTTAAATTTTCTAACTGAACCGCTAATTCACTCATCTCTTCAGGATAGACAACTACATCTGGAACTAACGAACGTAAATCCCCTTGACCTTCTTGAGAAAAAGCCAATGCTTTACCACCTGCTTCTTGTCTATGAACCGGTTTTAGAGCAGTTTTTGGTAGGGTTAAAGGAGTCAAGTGACATCGCAAGGGAATTTTCATAATTCTGAATTAGACCAAAATTTGTAAATAATTTGTAAATAATAAAATGACCATTACCATCTTGTATTCCCACTTCGATTAACCCCCGAACTTGATGAGCGACCTTGATCAGCATCATCTACTTTAATTAAGGTTAAATCTGCGATCGCTTGGACGGGTGTTCCATCTTCTAAAAAGCGTGTCAGACGATAGGTGAGACGTTGTACAAAACAAGTAAAATAGCGCTGATTTCCCCAAGCAAATAGATAAACAGGGGGTCGTTTATTCTTGGCCTCTCCACTTTCAGCAAAATAGACAGACTGAGTTAATTTATTAATATATCCTCCAATACTTTCCCTTTTTTCATATCCATCAAACACAACATTATTAATTTTTAAACTACAGGCTTTACGATGACTATAACTAATCTTAGGATAGCCTTGGTCACTTCTCGCTGTTTGACCCTCATTTAAAACTAATTCATGGTCAAATTCTAACTCTGTTGGATTAAACATGAATTCAATATTTTTGTTATTATCTACTGGTTGATGAATTAAGATTGCTTTTTCTAATTTTTCGACCATTGTGATTTCTCCTTGAATTTAGTCAATAGGGTGTAATAATTAATTACTAGAGAAAAAGCCTCTATTTTCTGCTTCTCGTCCTTGTCTGTGTACCGTTGCTCCTCCTCCTTTTGCATCTCCTGTTGGCTGTTCTGGGTTTAAGGTAACCACTACTTTTAACCCCTCATAAACTAGGGTTAACTCCTCAATAAGCACTGCGTTAGACTCAGCTTGAAGGGGAGAAACTTGCCAAGTAACAGGAATTGCACCAATCAGTGTCCAACATTGTAAAACTTCACCACTTTGATTAAATAATAGTATATTTATATTGCGACGGTTGTTATCAATTTGTTGGGAATTTTGGGGTTCTAATTGGGTGAAAACGGCACTTGTCCAGCCTAAAAAAGCTAAATCATTGGTTAATCCTCGTTTTAAGGTAACTTCAGAGAATTCTGTGTGTCCTAGAATAATGCGCTGCTGATGATTCACGCCTCCTTCAAAACGAGTCTCATAGTTAACTTTAGCCCGTAATCCTGAACATTCAGTAAAACTGGCACTAATGCCCCCCTGTTCCTGCATTTCCACATAAAAGCGATTAGCAGTAATATAATTTAAGCCATAATTATCTTCAACAGCATTGACCATCTTTTAGACCCCAAAAATTAGGTGTAAATTAATTGACTTGAACCGTAAATTGTCCAGGATTTGTCACTTGAATTACCCCTCCCCACATGCAATTACAAATAGAATTATTTGTTAAAGCGCTAAAATTATTAATCTGGGTTTTTAGAGCGCCTGGTTTCCAAGGAGATACAATAGCAGGAATACAGGGCATGGGGGTTAAAACACCCAGTGCAGCAGCCGTAGCAGAAGCAACAACTGGATTGGCTAAAGAAATACACATGCCAAAGGGTAAAATGTTGGCTAAAGGGGCAAAATCCATGATTGTTGCCGCTAGAAGGTTACTCGCAAAGACGGGAGGGCCTTTGGGAATGACCACTAAAGCGCTAGGCGTTGTTCCAAACGGGACACATTGTAAAGTTGCTCCCATTACCACTAATTGACCCATATCTTAGCTAGATCCCTGGAATCTCGGAAATTTCACATTGATATTCTTCCACTTTAAAAGCGGTGAGTTCTTGCCATTCTTCGATCGTAAAGTCATACCCTAATTCTTGGGCAATGGTCACTAATCGATTGAGATTGGCAGCTTGATTTAATTGCTCTCTTAAGCTCGGATTCTTTTGAACCTCACGAAACAGTTTAATTACATTTTCTCTGGCCATCGTGCAAAATTGCTCCTAAGTACATAAACACAATTCAGTCAAAAAACCCCTTATTCATCCATAGATAAAGGATCTATTTTTTTTATTTTAAAGGCAAATTCTGTTATCCATACCACAATCTCAGAAAATCTTAATCATTTCTCAAAAAAACTAGGGACATGATCCTTTTATGATCTTAGATATAACGATCTAGCCCAAATAACAGCGATCGCTCGAACGATTTTATCTAACTTATTAAGCTATTTTTGACTGTGTTAACCAAGGTATCAGCAAAAAACACCCCCTTTCAATCCTTTCCTTGTTCTCAAGGTAATCCACTTCATTGTGAGCTATTACAACGTCAGTCTCTTGATCATCCCCAATCGAATCAGTGCGAAATCTGTAATTTTCCGGCACCTTTAGGGAAAAAAGCGAAAATAAAAGGTAAAGAAGGGATTTATCAGGTTCAAACTCCCCTGAAATCCCAAGAATTCAGCAGAATTTATCAAGGGACTTATTTAATTGACCAAAAAGACGTTATTATCAAAGAGTATTTTTTACCCCCTAATGAGTTTACCCCCTCAGAAATCATTAACCGTCAAAATAAATTTGAGCAAATCAGTCATTTACAGTTAATTGATGGACGTAAACCTGATTTTCGAGTTCTTATCCCCCAAGAAACCATCATTGATCGTCAACAGCAACGCTATTACGCCATTATAGATGTAGGAAGCTCTGCTCTCACTTTAGAGGATTATTTAGCCCAATACGGTGCAAGGGATGATAAATTTGTTTGGCAGGTATTAGATCAGGTTTTACAAAGTTTATTATTACTCAATCGTCAGAAATTTCGCTTTTCCTCTGGCCTTCCCCAAGCGGGAATTACTCACGGTAATCTTTCCCTAGAAACATTACTTATTTTGCCAGAAGGACAAAGTTTTTTGATATATTTAACCGATTTAGCTTTATGGGAGCGTAATTTTTGGCATAGTGGCACGGATGAACTAAATTCATTATCTCATCAAGAAGCCATTAAACAGGATTTAGTTAATTTAGGTTATATTGGTTTTTACTTATTAGCAGGAAAGTCAGTTGAGCAAGAAGGAAATTCCCTTGACCCGAATCTTGATCAAGCTTGGAACAATTGCGATAGCGCCCTAAAAGACTATTTATTAAATCTGATGGGATTAGGTAGATTATCTTTAGATACCACAGACATTGCTCGACAAGAGTTTTTCAGAATTCGTCCTCAATTAATTCCTGCTAATATCACACAAACTTTTTTACCTGACACGACTGAAACAGCTAGTCAATCTCGCCGCTGGTGGTGGATAGGAGGGGGAATTTTAGCTTTATTATTATTAAGCTGTTTACTTTATTGGTTCGTTAGAAAAAGTCAAGCCTTACCATCAAATCAATTTCGTCTATCAGGGGAAAAAATTGCAGACATCTCAGATATTGTACCCAAGCAAATTATTTATCGTGCGCTGAGAAATAGTAGTTGGGATTATGCTTATACTCAAGAAAATTTAGTCCAATTTGGCAAGAGTTTAGAAGAAATTTTACAAGAACAACAGCCTAATTTAAAACAGTGGCAATATAAACCCCTGAACACTGACAACTTAACTTATTTATATAATCATCAGGATAATTTTAGTATTGCCAGTCCCATTCAACCCTTATCAACTCAGTATAAGACGATTCCTATTGCCTACGAAGCGATCGCTGTTTTTGTTGCCTTTAACTATAGCCAAAGACAGGATGGTTTAACCAATGGGCTGCAAGGAAAAATCAGCATTGAACAATTACAAAAGCTTTATACAGGAAAAATCAAAAAGTGGTCAGACTTAGATCCTCGTCTGCCTGATTTAGAAGTCAGAATTTATGTCCCTGCTGATCCTGAAGTTGAAGCAATTTTTAAAGCCAATGTTTTAAAAGATCCTCAATTAATCGCTCAATACGAAGCTTTACTTAAGGAGTCTTCTTCTGGCATAATTACGCCAAATAAATTGTTATTGCGCCGTCGAACTTATGGCAAAGAAGGAATTTTACAATCCATGATTCGAGATTTTGAAAATAATAATCCCTCCATTGGTAGTATTGGTTTTGATAGTTTAAGCAAAATTATGGGACAATGTTCAGTCTATCCCTTAGCCTTATCTGAGAATAATAATCCTGCCATTTCTCCCTTAATAAAAGATAATAAACAGCCAGTCACTCCCCAAACTAACCTTTGTGATCAAAAAGGAAGTTATGGAATTAATACAAAAGCGATTAGAAATAAAAAATATCCGTTATCCTATCCCTTAGCCGTTGTTTATTTTCGAGATAATCGCCGTCAACTACTCGGTGATAAATTTGCCGAGATTTTAACCACCAAAGAAGGGCAATGTTTATTAAGAACTGTACAATTAACCCCCCTTGAGCCTGTTAACTGTCATGTCAGTAACCAGTGACCAGTTACTTGTTTGCTACTATGTGAAATTTAGTAGCTTGAAGAGGCGCAAATATTTTCTTTTTATCCTTTTAAAAGAATTGATTTCGTCTAGTATATTTCAATAAATCGTAATTCTAAAACCAATGAGTAATCCCCTTGCGATCGCAGCCATAACCGCCACTTTACGAAACCTGATCTATAGTGTCCTCAGTGATCAATTAGAGGGAAGTAAGATCACCGCACTTCCCTTAGATAAAGCTAGAGACAATCAAGAAGATAATCAAGTTAATCTTTTTTTGTATCATATTGCATCTAATCTTAATTGGAAAAATCGCCCTCCAATAGGGCAAATGCGGCGGGGAGAAACGAAAAGAAGTCCATTAGGCTTAGATTTATTTTATCTGATTACTGTTTATGGAGAAAAAGAGGAAGAACTTCAAACTCATCAACTCTTAGGGAAAATCATGAGTTTATTTCATGATACCAAGAAGATTCCCCCTGCTCTGATTGAAGGAGCTACGGCACAAAACTTAAGAGAAAGTAACCTACATGAGCAAATCGAGGAAATTAATATTACTCCTTTATCTCTTTCGTTTGAAGAAGTTTTACAAATTTGGCAAGGGTTTAATGCACCTTATCGTACCTGTGTCTGTTATCAAGTTTCTGTTGTTTTAATCGATAGTCAAGCGGCTTTAGCTGTTCCCATGCCTGTTCTCTCTCAAAATAGCGGAGAGGGAAGATTTTTTCAACTTGACTATTTACCCACTTTAACAGCGCTTGAATTACCCAATCGTCAACCAGCTGCCCAATTAGGTGATATCATTACTTTAAGAGGAACTAATTTGGATAAAACTAATCTTAAAGTTAAATTTACCCATAATCAATTTAAAACCAATATTGAACTTGATCCTTTAGCGGGAGCAAAATCCAACGAATTAAAGGTTCAAATCCCTAATTTTGAAGCAGAAACTGCTCATCAGTGGAAAATTGGTTTATATATTGTTACTTTAATTTGTCAAGAAGAAGAACATAACCAACAATCTAATCAATTACCATTGGTTTTAGCCCCTCATATTACGGTTTTAAGTCCTAGAGAAACCCATGAAGGAACCATTCGCTTAAGGGTAAATTGTGCCCCTCCTTTGCATTCTAAACAAGCTGCCCTTCTTCTATGGACTGATCAAGTATATCAAACTCGGAAAAGAACCTATGCAGGGGAAACGTTTACCCGTTTAACTTGTGATATTCCTGATGTTTCGGTAGGGGAATATGTGGTTCGTATTAGGGTAGAT
Organism: Microcystaceae cyanobacterium; assembly: GCA_051439665.1. Lineage (GTDB taxonomy): Bacteria > Cyanobacteriota > Cyanobacteriia > Cyanobacteriales > Microcystaceae > JBGTGT01. The sequence goes on from JBFRWQ010000006.1 coordinate 17,704, forward strand.
GGTGTGGATAATATACCTGTTGATTTTAGTACCTTTCCCTGGCAATTTGACCGTGATCAAATGATAATTATCAACTAAGGCTTGCTGAAATGGAATAGATGTAGGTTGGGTTGAGGCACGAAACCCAACACAACCTAATTCTAACGCACCAAATTAGCTGTGTTAGATAACTATAGCGCTACGCACAAGGCAGGGGGCAGGAGTAAGTGGTGAAAGGGTTTCAGAGATCTCTACTGTCCTATCCTTTTTGCGTAGGGCTATAAAATGAGGCGATAGATTTTGGGTTATTCCTATGATTTAATGGACGAAGCCCATCCTACAACCATGTACCAAAATAGATGTAGGTTAGGTTGAGGCAAGAAACCCAACACAACCTAACTCTAACGCACCAAATTAGCTGAAACAGTTCACTACTACGAACAATTGATAAGCCTTGTATAGGGCTAAAGCCCCTACTAAGAACAATTGTTAAGATTTGACTGTTAAGTGTAATAAACCAGGGTTTCCTGCGTCTTCTTCTTTAAACATATTTCGCACTAAAATGCCCCAGTTTTCTCCCTGTGGTAAGGTTGCTTGAGTCACTTGTAAGGGAATGGTTAAACTTTTTTCTCCTGCAAAATCAACGGAAAAGCGCTTGACTTCTCCCCCTCCTTGAAGACGAGATAAACAAGGGGGTAAGCAAACATTCAGCAATAACCCATCTTCATATTGATCAAGGGTGACGATTAAATCTATTGCATCGCCTTTTTGATAACCTTGTTTTAAGGCAAAGCTTGTATATTTAGGTTTGAGTTGAACTTTGACAGGAATGTTGACAGCAAATTGACTCCAATCTTCTATTATTTCATAAGTTACTTCTGCGATCGCATATCCTTGGATCACTTGAATACTTTCAATTGGTTGCTCATAGTCTAATACTTCTGCTAAACTCATTTCTGTCTCATTAATTTTCAGTTGTCCTGTTCCTGTGGTAATTCCTTTGGCTTTTAATTCAGTCATTAAGGCGATCATGGCTACTGAATCTACAGTAGAATAAAGACGACCATTACTATCAAGGGAATTGGCTAATTCATTGGCGACTCCAATGGCTAGTTTGAGATCACTACTATTATTTTCTCGTAATAAGGTGGCTGCACAATAAGCTTGTTCTTGGCGATTGAATACCTTTCCTTGTCCATTATCGGGTTGATTAGCTAAACTCGCTAACGATTGACGTGCATAGGTTATAGCAGCTTGTTTTAAGACTGCATTGACTTTAATTCCTCGATAAGCATCCTGGCCACTATTAATACTTTGAGGAACTAAGGAAAGTTTATAAATTTTTGTGGTTTCTTGAGCAATTTTAAATAGTTGATTTAAAGCATTTTTAAATTCAGAATCATCGAAGTGAGTTAGATCTTGTTCCATAACACTTAAACTTAATAAATGTTCAGCCGCTTTTTTACCCCAATATTGATTAATTTGACGGCTATGAGGATACATTAAAAACCCTCTCTTGGGACGATACATGGAAATTTCTCGTTTAATTCCTGCTAAGATAACAGGAATCAGTTTATCTTGATCTCCCCCTGCTAATAAAGATGCGATCGCACTAATTAATTTGGCTGCGGTTTGTTCACAACAATGGTGTTCATAATTGGTGGTTGAGTCACATAAGAGGTTAAAGGGTTGATCCAAGGAGGGCAACAAACGCAATTGTAGGGCTTCAATATCTGTCCGTTTTAAGCTCTCTCCTGTCATTAATAATTGAAACCGTCGGGCTAAAGATTTAAAGCTTCCTAGCGCTGCAATAAATTTCTCTGCAATGTCTATTTCTCCTGTCGCTTGATCTTCAACTTCGACTCGCCATTGGCCGGCTGTTGCTTCAAATTCAACTTTAACTAAATTGCCATTTAATATCTCTTCTGGGGTTTTAGTTTTGCCGCAAATTTTATCAGAAACGGCTTCCCCATCACAGAATAATCTGAGGCGAAATTGGCCACTCTTGCAGCCTACATTAATCACACCAATACTTTGATCAGTTGGATAAATATAAGGGGGGATTTGAAATTCTGCCCAAATCGGTTTAAAGACATCTAAGGTGGTTTTATGATGACACCATTCTTGTTGAGTTTCATTGAGAGCAAAAGCTTCTATGGTATATGTAGTAATGGTATCAGGTAAGGTTAAAGATAATGATGCGTCTCCTTGCTCATCTGTGTCTAAAATGCCACAATAAACCACATCAGCAAAGTCTCGACGGATACGGTTAATAGATGGCTGAGATGGTTGAGATGACTGTTGACCTGCTTCAGGTATGTCTATTCCTTTTGAACTTTCAAGAGGGGAAATTGATCTTTCAATAGAGGGAGGACTACCCACCATCATCATAGAAGAATCAAAAGAATCAAAAGACAAAGAATCAAAATCATCATCTAATACTGATGCAGCCATATATTGACGGCTACTATAACGATCAGGTGGATTTTTATCTAATTCCTCTTTAATTGTTGCTTTCACATACCCTGATGTTCCCCAATTATTAATCGCTTCAAATTCTTCTTTTAAATTGGCTGCGAGTCGAGTTTGAGACTCACTTCCCATCAAGCGATTATCTTTAATACTCAGATAAATAGACGCAGG
>JBFRWQ010000007.1:0-9490 GCA_051439665.1 Microcystaceae cyanobacterium
GTAGAAAGCGCTGCTTGATCAACGCTTAAACACATTGTAGGGGCGCAAGGCTTGCGCCCACCAAACCTATGCTATAATTTCGAGGTTATCCTGACTTTATGATGGTGATACCTGATAAGCTCTTAACTATCTAAATTGGGTTGGGGTTATGAGGCAGGAGTTATTTACTAATACCCAGTTTAAATACGTCTTAGCTTACCAAATCAGACTTATCAAACCCTGTTGTAGTCGAGAGGGGAGTTAGGGCTAAAGCCCAACAACACAGCGCTTATGAATAGTATTATGCACTGTCGAATTTCACAGAAATCATGGGGAGGACAAATAGAAGATTATTATCCCATCCATGACTTTATTGATAGCACTAAGATCCTTTGTAGTGATAGTCGCCATCGTATTTTACATACACTGTGGGGAATTAAAACAGTTGTTATTCCGATCTTTGGACATACTCTAATTAATAGCGATGGTAGGGAAGTGGACGTTAAAGATATGTGTGAAAGAGATCATTTATTAGTCGATTATCATCATCAATTTATTCCTACTTTAAATGATTTTGTTGTTGCTTTAGAGGACATAGAAACAGCAGAATTATCTCAAAAAATTGAGCGATTCCATCAAGATTATGTCAAAGACTCTCACGTTTCTGAAATTTTGTTATCTCCCTTAGCAATCACAGGACAGTTAAAATCATTATTACTAACCCATAATAGCTGGTTTATTAATACAATCATCCCTAAGATCACCTGCCAAACCTATTTATTAACAAATTTTAATCTTGCACCTGCGGACTTATTTAATATAATGAAATTTGAGCATTGGATGGACAATGGAGCAGCCTATCCTCCCAGCGCTAAACAGCTTGAAAAATTAAAATATTCAAGGATTTAACAGCCATGACCCATAAAAATTATGTAATTAAAAGCTATCAATTCGGCTATAATGATGAATATTTCTACGTCTGTGGTAGTAATATTCACAGTACATTTACTAATCTAGAAGAAGCCCAAAATACCTACCGACAATTAGAAGTTAAAGCGGCTCGCTTAATCGATTATCTAGATGAATATGAGAATATTTTTGAAGGAACTGCTCAATTTCGTCAACAATTAACTGACTTTATTTTTGAAAAAACAGGTGAGCGCTTTGACTTATATGATCGAGTCAGTTTACCTTCCTCCCTATCTGATGAAGATGTCTTTACTTTTGTAGAAATGGCAGATATACACGCCTATCAATTGCTAGTATTTGAAGATGAACCTAAATTTTATGCCTTATGGTTGCCACAAGATAATAAGTATTATTTAGATGAAGATGAATGTTATGCTGCTTTAGTTTATTATCCTGCTCAAGATGAATTATTAAAGCGCTTGGAATCTTTAACTTATGATTGGCAAGATAAGAAAATTGAAGGTGAATTGAGTGAAATTAGTGAAACCCCTTCATTATTAGAACAATTAATTAAGACCAATAAATCAATTAACTATAATGCAACCAAGAAAACTCTAACCATTCGGGGTGATAAAGTGACTCCTTATGTTGAAGTAAATGCCTTATTGAAACAACCTTTTTATGAAGTTCGAGAACTAAATTTACAGCAAGTTCTTGAAATAGAGAAAGAAATCACTGATCAATATAATTCCTCCGAATTTTTCCCCGACTGATTTTAAATATTGACCATAAAATGCTAGAATTGGGAAGTAAAGCCGTTTCCAAATGGACGGAGTTTCAGACCCAATCCTTTCGATGAAAATAACTCAAATTACTGGACAGGGAATTCCCTTAAAAGGAGACGATATCGACACTGATCGCATTATTCCTGCTCGATTCTTGCGCTGCGTTACCTTTGATGGCTTAGGAGAACAGGTATTTGCTGATGATCGCACCCAAGCAGAAGGAAAACATCCTTTTGATTTATCCCAATATCAAGGCGCAAATATCCTTGTGGTGAATAAAAACTTTGGCTGTGGTTCATCAAGAGAACACGCACCACAAGCCCTGATTCGTTGGGGAATTAAGGGTATTATTGGGGAGAGTTTTGCTGAGATTTTCTTAGGTAATTGTATTGCCAACGGTGTTCCTTGTGTAACAGCAGATAATGTCACAGTAACTACCTTACAAAACTTAATAGAAAGTGATCCTCAAGGGACGTTAACCTTAGATTTAGAGAAAATGGCCGTCAATTGTCTTGATTTTTCAGGCTCAATTGAAATTGGGGCGGGAATTCGTCAGATGTTGATCGGGGGAACCTGGGATACCTGTGGTCAGTTAACCCAGAATACTGATAAAATTGAAGAAACTGCCCAACAATTGCCTTATTTAACCTGGGCATGATTTTACTCTTTTTTGTTTGAAATTAGTTAGGAGAAAAATTGCACTCATCAATTGACTGATGGAGTTAATCTCAGCTTGATCATCGATCACTGGCAATTGTTCTACTTTCTGAAAATAAGGATTTTTTATTTAAGGCTGACTGTAGGCAGTATTATGAATGGAGAGGAAATTATCTGGCGTTACGAACAAGGGGAGCGGGATTTTAGCCGATTAAACCTAGAAAATGCCGATATTATTCAGGTAGATCTCCCTGAAGTTAATCTGAGTCGGACGGCCTTAGATTGGGCTAATCTTAGTGGGACTAATTTACGACAAGCTAACCTCAATCGCAGCGATTTACTTCATGCACGATTAATGAGCGCTTGTTTAGCAGAAGCTGATTTAAGTGGGGCAAATCTCAGTTATGCGGACTTAAGCTGGGTTAATTTAGAAAAAGCAATCCTAACGGGCGCTGATTTAACCTCAGCCAATTTAAAGCAAACCAACCTCAGTCAGGCAGATTTGAGGGGAGCAACCTTAATAGGGGCTAATCTCAAAGGAAGTGACTTAAATGGGGCTAATTTGTGTCGTGCTGATCTCACTGGGGCAAATTTGGAAGGGGTAGATCTTGATGGGGCTAATTTGAGTCGTGCAGATCTCAGTGAAGCAGATTTGCAAGATGCGGATTTAAGTGATGCGAATTTGTATAAGGCAGATTTAAGCGATAGTTTATTGCGAGATGGTAATTTACAGGATGCTTTTTTACAAGGTGCAAATCTACGAAAAGCAAATTTAAAAGGAGCAAGTTTAGCAGGTGCAGTGTTAAGAGAGGTAAATTTAAGCCTTGTCACCCTTTCTGAGTTTAATTTACGGTTATCGGGTCGTATTGACTTAAGCGCTGCAACCCTCAAAGAAACCAATTTAAGGGGTGTCAGTTTGAAAGGGGCTAATCTATGTTACGCCTTGCTTAATCATACCTATTTAATTGCTGCATCGTTTAAGGGCGCTAATCTGATTGATGCGTCTTTAAGTGGAACAGATTTACGCAATGTAGATTTTCGCAATAGTAGCATCAGTGGCATTAATTTAGCAGAAGCAACCATGCCTGATGGTAGTCTTCATCCCTAGAGAAGGCAGGAGTGTGGGGAGTGTGGGAAGAGGGGGAAGAGATAAAGGTATTCATTCTCCAATTGAGAATCATTCGTTAATTAACGAGAGTAAATATTCAAATAGAGGTTCACCATAACTCATTAATCTCAAAGATGGGTTGTCATCAAAAACATCGGGATAAAAGGTGACGTGATTGGTTTTCTCTCCTTGTTTCACTTGCCATATCCTATGCTCTTGCTCAATGAATTTTATCCCTTTTGATTGTAAAATCTTAGAAGTGGTCAATAGCTGTTCTGTCTGTTCTAAAGTAATCGGACTAGGGGTAATCGTTTGTCGAATATAGGCTAAGTCTGATTCTACATTAATGGCTACCATCGCCTCTAAATTAGGACGTATGGGAGGATTAGCGATCGCACCTTCAAAGTCTGATAATAACACACCTTCTTCTTCGGGATCTGCGGCCATAACAGCTTGTTCAATAAAGGTGGGAACTTGTGCCAAAATGGGTTGTAAATTACCTACCACTGTCTCAAAGGCATTAATTCTATCTCTCAGTCTTCGATAGACTTTGGCTTCTACTGTGCCATCATAAAAGAAGTTATGAATTCTAATGGTTGGGTAAATTTGACCAATTCTGTCTAATCTGCCTATCTGTTGTTCCACTTGCATGGGATTCCAAGGCATACTATACATTAAGATCACACCACAGGTTTGTAGGTTCAATCCTTCACTGGCTGACTTGGTACAAAGTAGGATTTTTATCTTTCCTGCCCTAAATTGCCGTTTTATCAGTTCTTTTTTGACAATTTTCCATTGTCCCTGTTCATATAACTCTCCTCCTCGTCCAGAGTAACAAGCAATTTGATTTCCGTAGAGTTGAACCAGGGTATCCCTTACATAGTCCATTGTATCGGTGTATTGGAAGAATGCGATCGCTGATTCTCTTTCTATCAATTCTTGGCGTAGAATAGTTAGGAAGGCGGATAATTTACTATCCTCTCCAGTGTTTTCAAATTGTCTCAGTAAGTCTTCTAAATATTCTATTTCAGCAGGGTCAGTCGGATTCATATAGGCTTCTAATCCCGTGATAATTGCATCATCTGCTTCTTCTAAGTCTGCTAAGTCATCATCAGTGATGCTTATCCCCTCTAATCGTCTTTCTAAGGATTTTTTAATGGCATAAAAGGAACTGGTTAACCGTCGTCGGTACAATGTCATCAGAAAGCCTAACCCCCGTCTTGAATCTTGTTGTTGGGCTAAATTATAGAAATGTCGGACATATTCACTCACTGATTGATAGAGTGGCACTTCTCGCACAGAATCTAAGGTAATAGCCTGGTCAAAGACTAATCTACAGGGAATATCTTTATCTAAGATGCCTCGTTTATAATATTCTCTTAAGGTGTCTCTGGTATGACGGAACATTAAATCTTTTAAGGGGGTATGAACGGTTAAAAATTGGCGAGAAGCGTCCATAAAAGGTCTATCTTGACAGAGTTGTTTAGTATTAGCCATCTCTCGTCCCTGTTTCCATGTATCTGTTAAGCGATAAAACATCAGACGATTACCATTGCTAAAATGCTGTTCTAAGAGAGGACATAATTCACCCCCTTTGCTGAAATAATCGGTGGTCATTTTTTGCCAAAATTCAAGGCGCAATCTATCAGGAGATTTAGGTAAGGTGTCAAAATAGTTGCAAAAGTTATCTTGATATTGCCATTGTCCTTTTAAGCCTAATAAATGGAGTAAATCAAAGACTTCTATGGTATCTATCTGCATAGGGGTGGCGGTTAACAGCAGTAGAGACTGGGTTTTTTCTTTGAGACTGCGCATTAAATTTAAAAGAGAGTTGGGGGTATCTTCTCTGGTTTTGGGACTTTGGCGACGGGCGTGATGGGCTTCGTCTAAAATGATTAAATCCCAGTCGTCTGCATTAAGGAGTTCTTGTCTTCTTTCGCTTCTTCTCACAAGATGGGATGAGGCTAGGATTAAGTCTTTTGTCTGCCAAGGATTATCAAAAGTTGGGTTATTTTCGCCATAAGGATTGATAAATTGGTTTTTATCGTAACTCCAAAAGTGTAGGTTAAATTTTTCTCTTAATTCTTCCTGCCATTGGGGTTGTACGCTGGCAGGGACTAAGATTAATATACGTTTAACGGTTTGGGAAATTAACAGGTAACGAATTAATAGACCTGTACTGATGGTTTTTCCTAAGCCGACTTCATCGCAGATTATGGCAGATTTGGGATAATTTTCGATGATTTGTCGTAATATTTTTAGTTGATGTACCCAAGGTTTGATAGGAATGGTTTTTAAGCAATAATCTAAACAACCGTCATGATGGGGTAGGTTAACTAAGGGGTGAAATTTTTCTTGTTCTGCTTTGATTTGTTCAGGATTTAAGGTAATTTTAGTTTTATTTTGGGATAAATCCTTATTTTCAGGGGTTGGGCGCAAGCCTTGGGTTGGGCGCAAGCCTTGCGCCCCTACAGGTTGATGGGTATGATCGTTAATAGTGATAGGTAACTGTTCACGGTCAATGGGTTGGGTGTTATATTCGTTCTGTTTTGACCAAATTGGTTTATCTTGGGGAGTATAGCGCAGTAATTTCTGTTTAACCGCTTCGGGAACATCAAAGACTTTCACATTAGGGGAAAAATCATGCCAGAGTTGTTCAAAGCGATATTGTTCTTCATTGACTCGTTCTAAGTCTCTTTCCCCTTCCCAGTCACAATAGACATGGAATGACTCGATATTTTGTTCCCATCCGCTTATAGACTCGTTATTTGAACCACTAAAGGCTAATCTATGATTTTCTGCATCGGTAAAAATGCCTGTTTTTTCGTGAAATAAATGATTGGTATCTAAATTATCGGGAATCCCGTTATCTTTAAGGGGTATCGCTATTTTAATCTCTAAATAGCCATTAGCAATTAACCAACTTAGTATTTCAAAGTGCTTGAGTTGGACAAAGTTTGTAGGAGTTTGTAATTCTTGATCTAATCTAGTAGCGAGCGCTTCTTTGAGTTGGTATCCTTGTTTAATAGCGTCTAAGTCTTGTGGGGAAAACTGACAGCCCATTATTAAGCGCATTCTGCCATTATTATAGAGCATTGCCCCTAAGCCTCTGGCTACCTTGGAGAGAATAGCACTATTAAAGAATCCTGATTTGCGATCGTACTGTATAGCACATTCTAAGGCAGGGATGTAAAAGTCAGCAATGGGGTTATTTTCATTACTACTGTAGCTGATACGCCAAGGGTGAGAGGGGAGAAGGAGGGGCATGATAGGATGATACAGTCATGGTTTTTATGAGTATGCCCTTTTTGTGGCAGAAGATTACAATAACTCGATAAAGTCATTAACGGTTAAATCAGCTTGTCTAATAATCCCTCGTAATGTTCCTTTAGCGACTGTTTTATGATTAGGAATCGTAACTTGACATTGAGGATTTTCTCTAACCATTGTAATATGACTTCCTCTTTGTCTGTAAATCACAAAACCGATTTTTTCTAAGGCTTTGATACATTGTTTGCCAGATATGCTAGGTAATTTGCTCATACTGTGACTGAAGTTATTTCTATATTGTCTTCTGGAATCAATTCTCCTCTTTCTTGTAAAACTTCTAAGTGGAGTGCAATGGCTTCTTGAATATTTTGTAAGGCTTCTTCACGGGTTTCTCCCTGACTAATACACCCTGGAAGACTTGGAACTTCGGCAATGATGTAACCGTCTTCATCGGAATAGAGAAAAACTGTTCTTTTGCTGTTTAGTTTACTGACTGTCATAATTTTTTAAAATGGAGAAACTAGCTATATGATAGCAATTCTTGCACCTTGTGAGGTACAGTATCTTCTGCTTTAGGGAACAAGGAACAGAGAAAATCAGGTTTTTATCATAACAAATTTTCTAGTTTAAGGTTGTCAATATTAATAAAATGCCTAATATTAATTTTTTTGTGTTTAAAAAGTTTCCCATAGATAAGGATAATTTTCAGGAACATCTGAGAGATTAGCTTTAACGGGATTCAATCTAATATATTCCCATGTGTCTAAAAATTCTACTCTATTTCTCATAATTCTGTCATATCTTTCATCTTGCCATATTGTGCCAATATGTTTCATAACCTTGGGAATTTGTTTGGAACTATAACTTTTGACACTGTGCAAAATACTACTTAATGACCAATATTCTAGATTATTTTGTGATGCAGATATTTGTGGTACAGGCATCTTGTCTGTCAACCTCTTAGCTAAAGGCTGAACCAACCAATGAACATGATCTGGCATAATAACAATAGCAAAAGTTTTATATCTTTTATCTTTTAAGTTGATACTTTCATCAAAAAATAAGCAACAATTTAGTACAGTTTGTCGAGCTTCTGGGGTTAATTCTAATTTTTCCCAAGTATTAAAGGTGATAAAATAAACTGAACCTGCTAATTCCCAATGGGGTAAGTATCTTTGTTTGATTCTTAATTGAGAGGGATTTTTTTCTAGGTTAGACATGATTGATTTTAACAGGTTAGAAGTATTAATTGTTAGACAGGATTGATGATTAATGATTTTGAAAGGCTAGAAGTTAATTGTTAGACAGGCTAGAAGCCTGTACCACTGCTTATTAGTCTATCTTGTGAGACAGGCATCTTGCCTGTTATTTTCATCTTAATCTCTATAGTTAGATTTTTAGTAATAATTGTGACAGGCTAGAAGTTAATTGTTAGACAGGCTAGAAGCCTGTACCACTGCTTATTATTCTATATTGTGAGACAGGCATCCTGCCTGTTATTTTCATCTTAATCTCTGTTTTTTTAATACTTAACATTAAAACAATTCCCCCTGTTGATAAAGCACTTTTGATTTAATTTCATCCACTCCTAACCACAAATTAACAAGGCTATCTTTTTCTTTGGCTTTATCGGGAATCACTTTAAAAGACACCTCTAAGGTTTTCATAAATCTATCATTCCCCACTAAGCCTGTTTTCTGCATAAATTGGCGCACTTGTTGCAGGTTTCCTTCTTCTTCATAGAGGCTGATGACTGCGTGTAAAGCATCTATTAGGTAAGTTGAATTGAATTCTTGGGGATTTGTCGTAAATGCCCGTTTTTTGAGCCGTTGCTGTGGGGTTAAAAGGGTACATCCCCCACTCTTGGAGGCGATAATTTTATGGTTTTTGGCTAAATCTGCAATGTTAAAGCCGCCTATGGCTAAGGCTAACTGTCGGGCTTCATCAAAGGGGAATTCTCTGGCTTTGAAGGCATCCCACGCTAGTAAATACCATTGGGTGAGGGCATCAAATCCTGCGGTGTCGGTTTGTACGAGTTTACGGAAGCGGTAGTTAGCTATGGCTTTTCTGGCTTCGGCGAAGGCGACTTCGGGGCGCACTTCTTCCCCTACATTGTCTAAGATGGGGTAGGAACGACTAAAAATGTTTAAGGCGGGTCCAAATGCGCTTAAATAGAGGTCTATGCCTGTAATATCGTTTTCTTCCATTCTTTCAGCCCATGATTTGGGGGTGAAATTAGGGTTATTTTGGGCGTAATTTTCGGCTAAGGGGTCATATTCGGGACTATCGAGGATGTTACTCACTTCAGCACGTAAGTCATCCCACCATGCTTGTTGGGCGTTGGTGTCTCGTTTACGACAGACGAGGATAACGGTGCTTGAGACGCTGTTTTTCTTTGCTTGATGGAGATTTTGCGGATTTTCGGTGGAGACTGCCCAAGATGCGGTTATTTCAAATCCTGCGTCGATTAAGGCTTTGGCGAGGGTATCCCAAGCGCCTGATTCTTTATGGTTGAATTGGACGGTTAATACGCCATCATCTCGCAAGACTCGGTAGGCTTCTGTCCATGCTAAGGCCATTTTAGCTTCATAGTCTTCTTTGGCCAGTTTGTCGGGGCTGTCTCCCATGTTGCGGAAACGGGAGGGGTTAGCAACGGCTTCTCTGTCTTTGTCGGTTAATTCTTGCCAGAATATATCAGGGAATATATCACCTAATGTTCTGCGTTGCCAGACATAAAAGAAGTCGCTTAATTCTGCATATTGAATTGTGCCATAATAGGGGG
>JBFRWQ010000008.1:0-3059 GCA_051439665.1 Microcystaceae cyanobacterium
AAACTGAGGTTAAACTAAGATAGATGGGATGAATTCAAAGATTAACGATGTCTGATGCTAACCTCCCTCAAATAGTGATCGTTGGCGGTGGCTTTGCTGGATTATATGCCGCTAAATTCCTTAAAAATGCCCCAGTTCAAGTTACTTTAGTTGATAAGCGCAATTTCCATCTGTTTCAGCCCCTTTTATACCAAGTAGCCACAGGAGCGCTTTCTCCTGCTGATATCTCTTCCCCTCTTCGCCTAGTCTTGCGAGGGCATAATAATACAAAAGTTCTATTAGATGAAGTAACTGATGTTGATCCTCAGCAAAAACAGGTAATCCTCAAAGGCCATGAACCCCTTAATTATGACTCATTAGTCATTGCGACGGGTGTTAGTCATCACTATTTTGGCAATGATCAATGGGCTGAATTTGCGCCAGGTTTAAAAACCATTGAGGATGCGCTAGAAATTCGTCGTCGTATCTATTTAGCCTTTGAAGCAGCCGAAAAAGAAAGCGATCGCCAAAAGCGCCAAGCATGGTTAACCTTTGTCATTGCAGGAGGAGGACCGACTGGGGTAGAATTAGCGGGTGCGATCGCAGAAATCGCTCATGGTGCATTACAAGGAGATTTTCGTGATATTGATACCAGTGAGGCGAAAATTATCCTAATTGAAGGGATGGATCGGATCTTACCTCCTTATAAGCCCGAATTATCCACTAGAGCAGCCGAAGATTTAATTAATTTAGGCGTAACCGTCCAAACTAACAGTCTTGTGACTAATATCGAAGATCATGTCGTTACCATTAAACAGGGAGATGATCTTCAAACCATTGAAGCACGGACGATTTTATGGGCAGCAGGGGTTAAGGCTTCAAAAATGGGTCAAATCTTAGCAGAGCGAGCAGATGCAGCCTTAGATAGAGCAGGAAGGGTAATTGTTGAACCTAATCTTAGTATTCCTAACTATCCTGATCTTTTTGTGGTGGGAGACTTAGCTCATTTTGCCCATCAAGGGGAGCGGCCATTACCAGGTATCGCACCTGTCGCTATGCAGCAAGGGGAATATATTGCTCATTATTTGGCTCAGAAACAAGAAGGTAAGACAATTTCTGCTTTTTATTATGAAGATAAAGGAAGTTTGGCAGTTATTGGTCAAAATTCTGCGGTGGTTGATCTAGGTTTTATACAGTTAACTGGTTTTCTTGCTTGGTTTGTCTGGATCTGGGCGCACATTTATTATTTAATTGAATTTGACAATAAATTAGTTGTTATGGTGCAATGGGGCTGGAATTATTTTACTAGAGGACGGGGCGCTCGGTTGATTACGGGTGAGGGAATTATTCATTCTCCAACAGAAGAGAGTTAATTGTGAAAATTGTAGAACAAGCTTCTAGCTTGTTACAGGCAAGATGCGTGTACTACTGTTGATGAGGGTAAGCTTCTAGCTTGTTACAGGCAAGATACCTGTATCACTGCTGATGAGGGTAAGCTTCTAGTTTGTTACAGGCAAGATGCGTGTACTACTGTTGATGAGGGTAAGCTTTTAGTTTGTCACAGGTAAGATGCGTGTACTACTGTTGATGAGGGTAAGCTTCTAGTTTGTCACAGGCAAGATGCCTGTATCACTGTTTATTAATGATTTAGAATCATGTTATTTTTCTTTAAAAACAATCAACCTTGGATTAATTTAGCTGCTATTTTGGCAGCCTTTATCGTCAATATCTTAGCCAATATTTCCCCGATTAATGACTTATCTATTGGAGACATCTCGGATCAATATTTCCCAGATGTATTAGTCATTCCTGCTAGTTATGCCTTTGCCATTTGGGGGCTAATTTATCTGGGACTTATTAGTTTAGGGGTTTATGGTGTTCTTCCTAAGAATAAAGGTAATCCATTGATCGAGAAAATAGGTTTTCTGTTAACTTTCAGTAGTTTAACTCAAATTATCTGGGTTATTCTCTTTCAATTCTATTTCTTTGCCCTATCAGTTTTAGTCATGATTTGTATTCTGATCCCTCTTCTAATTTTATACCAAAGATTAGGGATTAATTATGTTTCTTTAAAAGCGTCAGAGCGCTGGTTTATTTATTATCCGATTAGTCTTTATTTAGGCTGGATTAGTGTGGCAACCATTATTAATATTGCTTCTACTTTAGATTATGTCAATTGGCAAGGATGGGGCTTATCTCCTTTAATTTGGACAGGAATTATGGTATCTATTGCTAGTTTGATCGCCATGTTTATGAAGATTCAACGCTGCGATCGCATTTACACAGGGGTTGTGATCTGGGCTTTGGCTGCGATCGCTGTTAAGCATTGGCAACAAAACAGTGTTGCATGGCTATCATTAGGATGGGGAATTGTTTTACTAATTATTCTTCTGTTACCTAACTTTCCCAAGAAGAAAAAAGCGCTTTTAAACTAATGATGATCAGCAACAATCACTGGGAGTAGGTCATTTTGTATAAACAAATAGACTAATCATTTAAGCTTGTAGGGTGGGCAAACCTGAGATGCCTTTGAAACTAACAAGCAATTTTTGCTTTGCCCACCTTATCAACCATGATAATTCAATAAATTTAAAAAGCGCTTTTAAACTAATGATGATCAGCAACAATCACTCGATTACGCCCCTCAGCTTTTGCTTGATAAAGAGCCGCATCAGCAGATTGTAGCAAAGTAGAACATCGTTCACCATGTTGGGGAAACACAGCAACACCAAAAGAGGCCGTTAATTGCTTTAAGGATTGCTTTTGATAATTGAGGATAAGTTGACTGAGGGAGACTCGAATTTCTTCTGCTCGTTTTTCGGCATCAGTCAATGAAGCATTAGGCAAAATTAAGGTCATTTCTTCCCCACCATAGCGACAAGCAATATCTGCATGACGCACATTGGCGATTAGTAAATGACTAATGGTTTTTAGCACAAAGTCCCCTGCATCGTGTCCATAAATGTCGTTATATTGTTTAAAGTGATCAACATCGATCATGATAACCCCTACAGAATAACCTTCTCTTTCAGCACGAGTTAATTCTTTCGCTAAAAAACTATCTAAATAACGGCGATTAT
>JBFRWQ010000009.1:0-3868 GCA_051439665.1 Microcystaceae cyanobacterium
GCTAAATAGGTTAAGCCGACTTGATTATACAAATCGCCTAACATACTATATATTAATCCTTTTTGATTGGGATCTAAACTTTGATTGGTTTGTAGTTCTTGAGTTAAGGTATCAATTCCATCCTGAAACAGTCTATATTTTTCATAAATTTTAGCTTTAATTAGCGCTTGATTCCCACCCGTCAAATTAGGGGAGGTTAGGGTGTTATCAATCTCTTGTTGAATATTCTCAAGGGCGGAAGTTGATGAGACTGAGAAACCGAGAATTCCTCCTGCATCCTGTAACGATGACATACCAGAGTCTGTTTCAATAATGAGTAAGTATTTGATGTTTTCCAAAAAGGGAGGGGCATCTTCAGGATATTTCAGGCTAGTTTCCTCAGTAGTCGTTGACCAATGGACAAGACCAGAATTGGCTAGGATTTTTACAGTATAGGTTTTTGCTCCTGCTACTGGATTCCAGCTAAAAGTTGGATATCGATCCTGCAAACGACTGTAACGAGGACTCAAAAGATAGGGAATTGTTTCATCTTGTTGACCAACAACATCGACAAAGCCCGACCGAATCATTGAAATAGGAGAAGAGGGACAGTAGGTAGTAACAGAAGCAGGAAGACCTGGAGTAACTTGCCAGAGTGAACCATTATCACACATGACTAAAACTCGTGCTTCGGGTGCAGGATAGAGGATATCCCCAGCATGGAGGATCATTCCTTCAGTCACGGGACGAAAAACATTACTATTAGGTGATTTAGCGCTCACTTTGCCTTTACTTTCAATGACTTGATGAGCGTTGGCTAAACCAGGTAGGGTTAAGCTAATTAGGGTCAGTAAAAAGGAGGAATAAATGATGGAGGTGGGTGACATAATGAAAATGATGGCGTTTAGGTTTTTGAGACAATCTAACTAAGCAGTTATTGAGGATGGTGAAAAGCAGAATAGAAGTCTGTTAAGCGCTCTTGAGCGAGCGCCATCCAATCTGTTTCTTCTGGGATCACAGCATTGGCAAAAGCTAGACATTTTTCCCAGTGAACAATGGTTGTTTCTGGGGACTGCTTTTCTTTTTCTAACACTTGCGCCAACAGACAATGGGCTGAGGCTTGATCATGATTGAATCCAATTGCTTGTTGTAAATTGACTTTGGCTACTGGCAGTCGCTCTTGTTTTAACTGAATCCAACCTAAATTTTTATAGTAAGCATAGTTTAATTCCTTGTCTTCTGCTGCCATACCTCGAAGCTTTTGACGCTCTAATAAAACCGAAGCATCTGTATATTTCTTTTCCACAATATAAAGTCGAGCTAAATTATTGTAGGCAGGTAAATAGCCCCTGGCGGTCGCAATTTGATATTGTTCTTTGGCTTTTTTGTAGTTTTGCATATCTTCATAAAGGACACCTAGATAAAAGTTGCTAGATACATCGCCAGGGTTAAGGGATAAAGCACGGTGATAGTTAGCTTGGGCAGTTGCTAAATAACCTGCGTTATAACTTTCCAATCCTTTACTACGATAGTAGGTACCAATTTCTGGCAAAGAGGAAAACAGACCATATATACTTAATAAAAGTAATATAGAAAGAGTCAATTCTACCTCTTGTACCCAATGTGAAGGGATTCGACAACTGATTAAGACTCTGCGAATGCTCTTTTCTCCTACTGGGGTTAGGGTACTCTTGGCAGTCAAAAGAGTTAGTAGGGTTTGGGCAGTAATAGTAAATGCGCCCAAGGCATCTGTACCACCATTGAGAAAACGTGAAGATATATTCAAGGCTAAACTCAAAGCAATGGTTAAACAACCGATAGATAGTGCTTGCCATAACCAGTCTAGGCTATCACGATGATGGATAGGTTGCTCTAAATACCACCACCAAGCACTTTCGGGGGGAGCAAAGCTTTTACGCCATTCTTCTAAGTCAATCGTTTTAGTTACCCAAGCCGATTGTTGTTTCCAAGTCTGATCAAGTTCCATAATTGAGACAAAGATATCTTGATCAGATAGGGTAGTTACCTGAAGGGCTTCTTGCACCCGATCTCGTGCAACCAATACCGCTATAATGTCTGAATGTGATGATTTCTTCTTGGTTTTCTGCACCTTATCTAAGGCGACTTGATAATCAGAGAGGGCTGCTTTTAGATCCAAATTTTTCATAACCTAACAACACAAACAAAAAAGATTATTCAGTTAAAAAGCTGTTCCCAAGGAAACCCACAGCAGATAATAGCTTGCTTATATCGAGGTCA
This sequence comes from Microcystaceae cyanobacterium, assembly GCA_051439665.1. Lineage (GTDB taxonomy): Bacteria > Cyanobacteriota > Cyanobacteriia > Cyanobacteriales > Microcystaceae > JBGTGT01. The sequence goes on from JBFRWQ010000009.1 coordinate 2,239, forward strand.
ATGGTTAGTATCTGATTTGGGGTATGTCTATTATACCATAAAGACTAATAAATCAAGAGTCGGCGGCTCTCCTGAACTTATGGTGATAAGCAAGCCTATGTATAGTATAGTAGGATGGGTTAGACACCCAGATAGCTTTTAGGAAAACTTTATAAATTGCATTATTTGTGCCGTTACCCATCACAAGGTTTTTGTATATTTTTATACATTCTTCACCACGATATATAGCAGAGCGGAGTCGGCTATGGGGACAACAACTTCCTTTTGTTATTATTAAATGCTGTACAATATGTTTTTAAGTCTGCTTATTTTTCTCACACAAACCTTGATCATTGATGACAATGACGAAAAATATCCTGAATTTATCTTGTCAAAGACAGATTAAGCTTTTCTTCCTATCTTCTTGTCTGTGGGGGCTGCAAACTTCTGTTATTCAAGCACAAATTATTCCCGACAACACACTGGGTGCAGAAAGTTCGATTGTTAATCAAATTAATGATAAATTACAACAGATTGATGGGGGAGCAGTTAGAGGAAGTAATTTATTTCATAGTTTCCAAGAGTTTAGTATCCAAGAGGGGAATAGCGCTTATTTTACCAATCCCACAGGAATATTTAACATTTTAACCCGTGTGACGGGAGATAATCCTTCTCATATTTTGGGTACTTTGGGAGTGTTAGGGAATGCTAATCTTTATTTAATTAATCCCAATGGTATTATTTTTGGAGCGAATGCTCAATTAGACTTAACTGGGTCATTTTATGCCAGTACCTCACCTAGTTTAATCTTACCCGATGGCAGTTTATTCAGCGCTACTAATCCTCAAGCGCCTCCTCTATTAACGGTAACAGCCACTGCACCGATTGGCTTTGTGATGGAGGGACAAACAGGGGATATTATTAATCAGGGGAATCTTCAAGTTGGACAAGGACAAACTTTATATATTAATGGGAGAAGTGTTACTAATACGGGTAATTTAACGGCTGAGGGGGGCAATATTTTTCTGTTAGGAGATAATTTAACTATTGATGGGACTGCTACTTTAGATGTGTCAGCGACAACAGGAGGAGGAAATATTTATCTTGGGGGAGACATCAGAAGAACAGGAAATTTACCAACAGCTTTATCCACATACATTGGTGAAAATGTCAACCTTAATGCAGATGGTTTATTAACAGGAAATGGGGGAAACGTTATTATTTATGCCGAAGATTTAACTACTTTTCGAGGAACAGTTACTGCAAGAGGGGGGGTAATTTCAGGAGATGGGGGATTTGTTGAAGTGTCTGGCAAAGAGAATTTGATTTTTCAGGGAGATGTCAATGCGTCTGCGGTAAATGGATTAGCAGGAACGTTATTAATTGACCCTGAGAATCTTACTATTAAAGATGGAGCAGGTGAGAATGAGGTAAACATAATTTATGAGGAAAATTTAGAGAATTTATCGGGAGATATAAATGTTATTTTAGAAGCGGATAATAATATTACGATTGAAAATTTAGCAGACGATGAATTAACTTTTCAAGCAGGAAGTGGAGAAGTCACCTTTACGGCTGATGGTGATAGTGATGGGGTTGGTGATGTCATTATGAATGATGTTGTAGATAGCATTAGAGCATTAGGAAAAAA
>JBFRWQ010000010.1:0-3567 GCA_051439665.1 Microcystaceae cyanobacterium
GGATGGAATTTGCTAATAAACTAGCAATGACCAACGACTTCCGAGTCAGTCCTACTAGAAGGGTTTACATACCTAAGAACAACGGCAAAAAGCGACCATTAGGCATACCCACTATCGAAGATAGAGCAAGACAAGCCATTGTTAAGAACGCACTAGAGCCTTATTGGGAAGCACTTTTTGAAGGAATTAGCTACGGTTTCAGACCTGCCAGAAGTTGCCACGATGCTCTAGGTAAAATTTACCTTGCTTGCAGACCCAACAAGACACTTCAGTGGATTGTTGATGCCGATATTAAGGGATGTTTTGATAATATAAGTCATGAACATCTACTTAAATCAATCGGTAACTTTCCTGCAAGAACTCTAATCAAGGAATGGCTCAAAGCAGGATTCGTAGATAGTAAAACATTCAATCTTACCGAGTCCGGAACTCCTCAAGGCGGAATCATATCACCACTCTTAGCCAACATTGCCCTACACGGCATGGAAGAAACTCTTGGAGTCAAATACGACAATAGAGGACAATCCAGAGGCAAAAGAATGGTAATAAGATATGCTGACGACTTTGTAATCCTCTGTAAAACCAAAGAGGATGCAGAGAAAGCCAAAGACGACATCGTTGTCTGGCTTTCAAAGCGAGGGCTTGAACTCTCAGAAGAAAAGACCAGAGTGATACACATCACAGAAGGCTTTGACTTCTTAGGGATTAATACGAGACAGTACAAAGTCAGCAATACCAAAACAGGGTATAAATTGTTACAGAAGCCTAGTAAAGAATTCATCAAGAAAACCAAGGCTAAACTTAAAGAAGCTTTCAAATCTTGTCATGGTACGTCTGCAAAGGTCTTAATCGGCAAAGTCAACCCCATTATCCGAGGTATCTCAAATTACCTCAAACCTTACGTATCTTCCGAAGCCTTCACTGAATTTGATGAATATCTATTCCGAAGGCAAGTAAGATACACATCTAGAATGCACCCTAACAAGAATACAGGGTGGAAACAGAAAAAATACTGGGGAAGGTTAAACGTCAACAAACCTAACGATAAATGGGTCTTTGGGGACAAGGTTTCAGGAGCAATTATGCTCAAATTCAAATGGACTAAAATTGAGCGTCATGTACTCGTTAAGGGAAGGAATTCACCCGACGATCCTTCACTCCAAGAATACTGGGAGAAACGACGCAAGAAGTCCGATGCAAACATGGCTAAGAAACTCCCCAAAGCCAAAGAACGAATTGCTAAACGCCAAGATTACCAGTGTCCGATTTGCGGGCAATCACTGTTTAATGACGAACCTTTACACCTTCACCATATTAAACCAAGAAGTGAAGGCGGTACTGATGATATGAAGAACCTAATTTGGGTTCACCAATATTGTCACCATAAAGTTCATCACGAGTAACTATTGCTTGAGCCGAGTGCTTGGAAACTTGCACGCTCGGTTCTTAGGAGGGAAAGAGGTAGAAACCCAATGTGATAGTATATAATTATCATAGGAGGCGAATACCTCCGACCTATCCGACCCTATTGCGTAATTGCCATCATGTCTGAATCAATTACCCTTGACGATATTTACAAACTGTTTGAAAAAACCAACGAAAAGTTACAGGAAACCAACGAACAACTGCAACAATCACGACAAGAATTTGACCGTCGTATGGCCGAATCTAAAGCTGAATTTGACCATCGCATGACCGAATTTGATCGTCGCATGGCCGAATCTAAAGCAGAAAGCGATCGCCGTGCAGAGGAAGCTGATCGCCGTGCAGAGGAAGCTGACCATCGTATGGCCGAATTTGATCGTCGCATGGCAGAATCTAAAGCTGAATTTGACCATCGCATGGCAGAATCTAAAGCTGAATTTGACCATCGCATGACCGAATTTGATCGTCGTATGGCCGAATCTAAAACTGAATTTGACCATCGCATGACCGAATTTGATCGTCGCATGGCAGAATCTAAAGCAGAAAGCGATCGCCGTCAAGCTGAAGCTGATCGTCGTGCAGAGGAAGCTGATCACCGTCAAGCTGAAGCTGATCGTCGTGCAGAGGAAGCTGATCGCCGTGCAGAGGAAGCTGATCGCCGTATGGCACAATTAGAGAAAACAGTGGAGAGAACGGCTAAAGCAGTAGATAGCTTAACCACTCGTTGGGGAAGGTTTGTTGAGGAATTAGTTGAACCTGGGGCTATTAGATTATTTCAAGCAAGAGGACTTGATGTAACGCAAACTTTTAGTCGAGGGAAAGTGGCTAAACAAGGGGTAGCGATGGAGATTGATATTTTGGCAGTGAATGGTACAGATTTAGTGGCTGTGGAATGTAAATCTCGCTTATCTAAGGATGATGTCGATTATTTTATGGAAAAATTAAAGTTATTCAAGCAAGCGTTCCCTCAGTATCAAAGCTTTGATGTTTATGGTGCAGTCGCAGGGATCGAAATTGATGAAGGGATCGATAGATATGCTTATAAAAAAGGGTTATTTGTGATTAAACCATCAGGGGATATGGTGGAGATTGTTAATAATGCTCAGTTTCAAGGAAGAAAGTGGTAATAGTGAACAGTTATCAATTATCTTCATAATGTTACGTGGTCTAAAACTACCTGATAATTGGCAATTTTATAAATTAGTGATTGTCATCGCAAAAGGAGAATCGGGACAAATTAGAATCATGTATTTAGTTACAGATTTTGAGATTGTTTTAGGGGAAGTTGAAGAATTATTTTAATACATCTATGCTCCTAATATTTCCCCAAAATCTTTCAAAATCAGCTGGGCTCCATTTAACCCCCCAACATTTACTCCCATGAATTTTAGCACATTCGTCCATTTCATATTCACTAGGTGCATAATAATATGTTCCATCACCATTATCATAAACAAAATCATTGTTTTTTATGCCAATGATGTTGTAAGCATTATACTTATGCCTTATATGAAAAATATCTGAGCCTATCTCAATAACCTCGTAAGACTCACCACGACCTGCTGGTGGTCTAATATGAATACTTCCATCTTCTTGAGGCCAAATATTCAATGAAAATCTCCCTACAAACTGAGTTCCAAGTGATTGTCTTGATTCATAATCACAGTTTCTATCACGCAGTGAGGATACCACTACCAAATCACTTTTGGCTTGATAGTACCTAAGACTATTTGCTACACAGTTATCCTGATTGCCTGTTGGATATACCCTTTGAGGTAATGCAACTGCTTTAGATGAAATAATAAGTGATAAGCTACCAAGGAAAATTAAAAAATTAAATATCTTCATAATGTTAAATGAAATATGAAAAGAGGTTGGTGGGCAAAGCTTTAGACTAATCGTCACATTTAATGATATTCAGTTTCAAGGAAGAAAGTGGTAACAGTGAACATTTATTTTTGTAACTTCACATAAAAAATGAAAAGGGGTTGGTGGGCAAAGCCCACCCTACATTGAAGAATCAGGGATCACTCTATTTATCAGACCGTAATTCCTCTAATTCTTCTCTGAGTCCGCTAATTTGCGCTGTCAACTCCTTAATTTGTGTTTTAATGTTTATTTCGCTGGTTGATGGCGTTTCAG
>JBFRWQ010000011.1:0-5249 GCA_051439665.1 Microcystaceae cyanobacterium
CCAATGGGGAGATTTTAGGCGCACAAATTGTCGGGACAATGGCGGGAGAATTAATTCATGAGATTGTGTTGGCGATGAATCATAATTTAAAAGTTTCTGATTTAACAGGAATTCACATTTATCCAACCCTTTCTGAAGTAAATAGTAAGGCTGCTTTACAGTTCAAGAAAGAAAAATATGCTCAAAATAAAAACTTACAAAATATTCTAGCATCGTTGTTTAATTTACTACGGCGCTATCAATAACGAAGTTAATAGTTAATAGTTAATAGACTTCTCCAGAAATCAGGTGCTTAAGCCTGAACCACTTGTAAACAATATTAATTATGGGAGATAAATAATAGTAAACTATATACTATCAACTATATACTATTAACTATATACTATCAACTATTAACTATTAACTATAGATTAAAAACTATTTTCAACCACTAATTCACTGAGGGGTAATTGTCCAGGTTTTGGCCAAGGTTCTTTAACTTTTTTACCAATAGCAACCATTGGACCAATCACATGATCTTCGGGTAGGTTAATTAATTCAGCTACCTGATCAATATCAAAGCCAATCATGGGACAAGAATCATAACCCATTGCTTTAGCTGTTAACATTAAAGTTTGCATGGCCATCCCAATCGATCTTTGGGCTTCATCCCGTTGTAACCATTCACGTCCATCATGAAAAGGTCCCATCCAACCGACTAATAAATCAGCGACTTCTTTGGGTGCATTTTGCCAGTATCGTTCGGGATTTTTTTGCCATGCTTTGGTGTCAGCCGTAAAGAGAATTAGTAAAGAAGCATCAGTCATTTGGGCTTGATCATTGCCAAATTCTTGACGAATCTTTTGACGTAATTCGGGATCTCGTAGGATGACAAAGCGCCAATGTTGGATATTAAAGCTAGTGGGTGCTTGAATCATTGCTTCCAGCATTTTTTGTTCTTCTTCAGCGCTGATCTGATGATTAGGATCATAACCTTTAACGGAACGACGTTGATAAATTGCTTCTAAGGTATCCATTGTCTAAAATCCTCGTAATTAGTTAAATAATGGGTTGTTAATAAGCACTCAAGCTAAATCAAACAAAAGAAGTTCTGTTTCATTAGCCCTAGCCTTTAACTGAATGTTGGATACTTCGGTAATAGCAGCAGCATCTCCTTCTAATAAGGTTTTTCCTGCCATTTCTACCGAACCTTTAGCAATATGTAGCCAGGCAGAATGATTCCCTCTCAGTTCATGATTAATGCTATCATCTTCTTGTAAAACAGATGCCAAAAGATCAACCTCTTGATTAATTTTCACAGAATTATCTCTCCCGTTAGATGAAGCAACTAACTTTAATTTTCCTTGCTTATCTTCTTGAGAAAAATACTTTTGCTCATAACTAGGTTTCAGTCTATTTTGATTAGGAATAATCCAAATTTGTAGAAAATGGACTAGCTCAGTATTGGATGCGTTAAACTCACTATGAGCAATTCCTGTCCCTGCTGATATCCGTTGTACCTCTCCTGGATAAATAATTGAACCATTGCCCATACTATCTTTATGTTCTAATGCCCCTCTTAAAACATAAGTAATAATTTCCATGTCTCGATGACTATGGGGTCCAAACCCTCTACCAGGTTGAACTTTATCCTCATTAATAACCCGTAAGTTACCAAAGGAAATGTGATTGGGATCGTAATAGCTACCAAAAGAAAAAGTATGTTTACTATCTAACCAACCAAAATTCGCTTGGCCTCTTTCTGATGAAGGACGGATGGTAATCATAGTTGACTCTCCTTGTGATGAGAAGATTTTTCTTGAATCCATCATAAATCGTTTCTATTGAAAAGACAATATGGTATTTTAAAGACACATTGTTTCTATTTAATTGACAATATGGATAAGTTTGACAGTCTGCGTGCGTTTACTCAAGTGGTTGAGGAGGGAAGTTTTGCTGCTGCTGCTAGGAAAATGCAGTTATCCCGTTCTGCAGTCAATAAAATGGTTATTAATCTGGAAAATCATCTCAAGGTTCAATTACTCTATCGTACTACTCGCAAAGTCAGTCCAACTGATACTGGCCTTGCTTTTTATGAACAATGTCTAGAGATTCTCAATCAATTAGAGGAAGCAGAATTAGCTGTTTCCCAACAACAACGTGAACCCAAGGGAACATTAAGAATTAATGCACCCATGTCCTTTGGGATTTCTTGTTTGGGGTCAAAAATTGCTGAGTTTATGAAGCGTTATCAAGAGATTAAGATTCAATTAACCTTAGAAGATCGCTTTGTTGATCCTATTAGTGAGGGGTATGATGTGGTCATTCGTATTGGCCAACCCCCTCAATCTTCTAGTTTAGTCGTGCATCGGATTGCAACTATTTCTCGTCTTATTTGTGCAGCGCCTAGTTATTTAGAAGCCAATGGAATTCCTCAAACCCTTGAGGATTTAAAGCATCATTCTTGTCTGCATTATGGTTATTTAACCAGTGGCTGTCAATGGACATTAATTGAACAGGGACAGGAAAAAAATGTGACCATTGATGGGGTATTTTGCTCTAATAATGGGGAAGTGTTAAGGGATGCAGCTGTTAAAGGTTTGGGTATAATTGTGTTACCTACTTTTATTATTGATCAGGAATTAAAAGAGGAAAAATTGCAGGTTATTTTACCTAACTATCAAGTGCCTGAGTTAACATTATCAGTCATCTATCCTGTCAATCGTCATTTATCCACAAAAGTTCAATTATTCACTCAGTTTTTGCAAGGGTAAAAAAAGCAAAATTCGACTTATACTATTTTGTATCGATTAAATTGGATAATAAAGGACTGATCATTTTTTCTAGTTCGGGTATATCATCATTAATAACATACCATAAAGTACTAATATTAACTTTATCATACTGATGAGCAAGAATATCTCTCATTCCTGCAATCTCTTTCCAAGGAATGGTTGAATAATGATTCCTAAAATCCATTGATAAACGTTTCGTAGCTTCACCAATAATTATCACCTGATCAAGTATAGCTGATTGTTTTTCTTCATTATTCTCTAAGTCTGATTTTGTTAAATCTTTTGAGAATAATAAAATGCGATGAATAGCATTGTGAATATCAAGTAAAGAAGCCTTATCTCTGTTCATAAATTGTTTGGGCAGTTTTTAAAATTTCCTGACGACGTATCCAATTATCACTATTACTGATAGAATCTTTAATAGCAATATCTACTTTATAATCAAGTAATGTTTCTAATTGAGATTTGATTTTAGAAAGAGTTAATAAACCTTGTGGTACTGATGGCTTAAAAGAAATTAAAAAATCAATATCACTATCTTTATGAAAATCATCCCTTAAAATAGAGCCAAATAAAGCCATTTCTTGAATCTCCCATTGTTGACAGAAATCAGTCAGTTGAGTCAGAGAAATTCCCAAACGTTTTTCAATTTGAGCATTATAAACTAATAACATAATTTATTAATTAAGTTATACAAGACAGGGTAAACTCGATTAGCATTATTATACAAAATGTGGACTAATAGTTACTGATAACTGATAATCACTGAAATGACAACACCTTCCTATTGGCCACAAGCTCAAAGCGCTCTTTCCCAACAAGATAAGGTATTAGGGGGCTTAATTGCTGCTTATCCTGATCAAAACCTAATTAATCATCATAATCCCTTTTATACCTTAGTAAAGGCTGTTATTGGGCAGCAAATTTCCGTCAAAGCAGCAGAAGCGGTTTGGCAACGTTTAAAAGCGCTGTTAACGTCCATTTCCCCCCAAGCTTATCTCCAGTTATCGGAGGCAGATTTGCGTGAATGTGGCTTATCTCGGCAAAAAATTGCTTATATAACTAATATTGCTCAAGCTTTTCAGTCTGGAATACTTGATCCAGCAGATTGGGCGGAAATGGATGATGAGGGAATTCTTAAGCAACTGATGTCCATTCGAGGGGTGGGAATTTGGACAGCACAAATGTTCCTTATTTTTCATCTTCATCGGCCAGATATCTTACCCTTAAGTGATTTAGGCTTAGTTAATGCAATTCATCGCCATTATAGTCAGGATAAAACCCTATCAAAACCAGAAATGATTGAGTTATCTCAACAATGGAAACCTTATCGCACGGTTGCGACTTGGTATTTATGGCGTAGTTTAGATCCAGTGGTCATTCAATATTAGATCATTGGACAACTATTACAAAATATATTTTTTGAGGCGATAAGATGCCTTAATCAGTTAAGATGATATATTTGGGCTTAAATATTAGGAAGCGCTCCACATTCTTATACCATCATTGCAATTAGGAGGGAGAGACGATGGTTGTTCAAGCAAAACCAAGACAAGACTACGAAACAAAAACTCAAGAAATTGCCAGAGAATTAATCGCACAAACCCGTGAAAAGCGCTCTCTTTGGGCAAAGCTCGGCGATCAAATGCGATGGGATGATAAACTTTTGGCATGGGCAATGGAAAACCCAGGTTTAAGAGTGCAATTATTCCGCTTTATTGATAGTTTGCCCGCCTTGCAAAGTAATGCAGAAATTGCTAACCATTTACAACAATATATGTCCGATCAATCGGTAGAGTTACCTAATGCCTTGAAGGGAATTCTTAACTTTACCGATCCTAACAGCCCGATCGCACAAACAGCAGGCGCTACTATTGCTAAAGCAGTGGAAACCTTAGCGTTTAAATATATTGCAGGGGAAACCATTCCTCAAGTCATCAAAGCAGTGGAAAAGCTGCGTAAGGATAAAATGGCCTTTACCATTGACTTATTGGGTGAAGCAGTGATCACAGAGACAGAAGCGCAAGCTTATTTTGATCGCTACCTCGATTTAATGACTCAATTATCCAAGCAAGCTCAACAATGGAAAACCATTCCTCAGATTGATCAAGCAGATGAAGAAAATTTAGCACAAGTTCAGGTATCTGTCAAGTTAACCGCCTTTTATTCCCAATTTGATCCCTTTGATCCAGAAGGAAGTAAAGAGAAAGTCTGCGATCGCATCAGAGACTTACTGCGACGGGCCCAAGACTTAGGGGTAGCCATCCACTTTGATATGGAACAATATTCCTATAAGGATATCACCCTATCAATTTTAAAAGAACTGCTTCTAGAAGAAGAATTCCGCAGTCGAACTGATATAGGGGTGACTTTACAGGGTTATCTCAAAGATTCTTACACCGATCTCCAAGATTTAATCGAATGGGCAAAAGAACGGGGCAATCCTGTTACGGTAAGATTAGTTAAAGGAGCATA
>JBFRWQ010000012.1:0-6222 GCA_051439665.1 Microcystaceae cyanobacterium
CAGCAGTTGAGGCTGATTCGGCTTGTTCCTCAGACTGACGAGAGCATGCCCCTAATTCATCCATTGTCGTGGTGGTTTCGTTAACGGCGGCAGCTTGTTCGTTAGAAGTCGCTGCTTGTTGTTCAGCAGAGGTGGTAATTTCACTAGAAGAAGTGGTAATATCGGTGTCATTTTTCTTCACTTTTTGGGAAATCTTACCTGAAATGGCTGCACCAAGGACAAGGGTGCTAACTGCTCCTGTAATTGTACCTAAGATAATGATTAACATAGAAACCCTAGTAATCGTATTATCTTTTTGGCGAGCCGCCGCAATAATGTCATTCTGACGATTTTCCATTTCTTCGTACAGTTCAAATAAATTCTCTAGTTCTAGTTCAGGGGTTTTAGCGATCGCTTGTTGAACTTGTCCTGCTTTGACTAGAGCTAAAATTTGATTGATAACACCATCCAAACGATCAGCTTCCGCCTTAATCTTATTCCAAGTGGCAATTTGCTCTTTGTCCTTGATTTCAGCATCGACATCGGCTGCCTTTTGTTCATATAGCTTCAGCGCTTTTTGGACAGTAGCAGCGTGTTGAGTTTGATTAGGGTGCATCACAGCCTCTAAGGTATCACCTCGACCTAATGATAATCCGAGCATGGCTTCTTCGAGATATTCCATCACATGGTTGGCTCTTGCTCTTTCTTTGGTAATATTACTTTGCCATTTGACGGTAACACCCATAATGATTGCAAAAAGAACCAATAAACCAATGGGGGCGCTATAGCCTAAGAGAATACGGGTTTGTAATTTTTGTGCTTTAATAATACTCATGATTTTGATTTTTTGTTAGTTGATAAATTTTCAGTAACCAGTAACCAGTGACCAGTCATTCTGGTTTTTTCTGTGTATTTGCTAAGATTTGCCAGAGCATTTGGCTAATTTACTCGGCATCTTGGTAAATACTGCTCAAAGCTTGTTCTGTGATATACTTGGTGTCTTTGAGCAGTGATAACCAGTATTTGGTTTCTAATCACTGCTCACTGCTCACTGTTACACCAGTCTGTCTAATGTTTCAATCAGCATTTCCTGGTTAAACTGATCTTTGACAATATAAGCATTGGCACCCACTTGTGCGCCTCGCCGTTTATCATCATCTTTGGCTAAAGAAGTAACAAGAATAATCGGCAATTCTTGATATTCAGGCTGTTGACGGACTTTCGCCACAAATTCAAACCCATTCATATTAGGCATTTCAACGTCAGAGATAATGCCATCAAAGGTACGGGTTTTTAGTTTGTTGTAGCCATCTAACCCATCAACGGCGATAACCACTTCATAGCCCGCTTTTTCCAGAATCCGTTTTTCTTGTGTTCGTACTGCGATAGAATCTTCAGCCAACAAGATAACGGGTTTAATCGTCACTTCAGTCGTTTCTTCGTCTTCCAATAAGCCACTTTCAACGGAATTCAGATAGGCTTTTTGGAAAGATTTAATAATATCGGGAGGATTGAGAATAATGCAAACTTCCCCAGTTCCTAAGATGGTTGAACCCACCACATTACGCACCCGTTTAAGAATTTGGCTTTGGGGTTTAATGACCACATTTAAGACTCGTAATAAGCTGTCAACCAGTAACCCTAAGCGCTGATTTCCAACGTTAAGCACCACACACCCTAAGAATTTTTGCGACTTTCCTGAGCGCCGTTTTTTGGCATCATCTGCTCCTGAGAGGGATAATTCCAACATATCCATCATTTTAATGACAGAAATCGGCTCTCCCATCAGTGATATGGTAGGTCGTCCTTCTAAGGTATAAATCTCATCGGGTTTGACTAGCAAGGTGGTTTCTACATAGTCTAAGGGGATAGCATGAACCAACCCCTCTACATCCATTAGCATGACGCTAAGACTCGATAAGGTAGAACGTAATTGAAAGCGGAAGGTACATCCGTTGTTTCGTTCTGAGGTAAGGTCAATATTGCCTTTCAAGCGCTCTACATTGTTACGCACCACATCTAACCCCACTCCTCGACCAGAAATCTCGGTAATAAAGCTACGGGTGGAAAAACCAGGGGTGAAAACTAGCTGTTTAATTTGTTCAGGAGTCATTAAGGCTAATTCTTCAGGACGGCGGATTTTCTGCTTGATCGCTGTCTGTTTAATAACGTTGTCATCTAATCCTCGTCCATCATCTTTAACTTCGATGATAATATTACTGGTGGTTTTCGTTGCCCGTAAGATAATTGTACCTTTAGGGGATTTCCCTAACTGTCGCCGTTCTTCTGGCGCTTCAATGCCGTGATCAACCGCATTACGGATCAGGTGCGTCAGTGGGTCTTTGATTTCTTCGATAATTTGTTTATCAACAGTGATTTCACCCCCTTGAACCAGTAATTCAATTTCTTTTCCCTGTTCTTTGGCTAAGTCTCTCACCACACGGGGAAAGATTAGGAACACAGTTGATAGGGGTAATAGGCGTAAGGTGCGGATTTTTTCGTCTAATTCCCTCGAAATCAAGTCTAAACGGGTGTAGTTCTCAGGCGTTTCTTCTTTGAGGTAATCAATAATTCCATGTAAACGGTCTTCACACTGTCTTATTTTGGTTGTGAGTACCACATTGTCTGATTGAACTGTTGTTCCCTTTTGATAGGTCTTCCATTCATCCCATAACCCCGCCAATTCGCTAATTTGATCGGTTGCATGAGCCATTCTGGTACGAGTTACAGTCAATTCCCCTGTATGGGTTAATAATGCGTCTAAATGGCGCATAGGAACCCGAATCGTATCCAAAGAAGTAGCAGGTATTGCTTTTTCTTTGCTTGATTCTGAGGTGGGTTGAGGAGGGGTTTTTAGTTGGGGAACAACAGGCGCAGCAGCAATGGGACTTTGTAAGTCACTAAGTAGCTTTTTAGGATCAATTTGGCTAGGATTTCCCGTAATGGCTTCATTAACCAATTCATTAATGCCTTTTAAGCCTTCGTTTAACCGATTACTAACTTGAGTAAAATTAATCTGATGACTTTTAATCCCTTCTAGAATTTCTTCAACTTTATGAATAACGGTTTCTAAGTCTTCTCTGCCAATAATACGGGAATCGGTTTCAAAACTTTGAGCTTCTTCTAATAGGTCTTCTAGAGAGGACATATCATCAGGATGCTTGTCTAGAAGCTGTAACCCTGCTTGCAATTTTTCCAGATGTTCCCCACTAGACATTCGATAGATTTCCCTAAGATCCTCATCTTCAATAAAACGAGAAGTTACTTCAGGTAAAGTCACTGCAACCACTTGATTTGATGCAGTAGAAACGTCTAAACCTTCTGCTAACTTATTGAGGATTGCGGTTGCATCTACCCCACTGGGTTCATCAGTAATGGCTTCATGAACCAGTTTTTTCATCCCATCCAAAGAGCCATACAAGCGATCGCCTAATTCAGGGGTCAAAGGCCGTTCACCTTGCTTAACTTGTCCTAATAATTCTTCGACCCTGTGAGAAATAGTTTCAACCGTCCGAACACCAGTTACTCTAGAGTCCCCTTTTAAACTGTGTGCTTCTCGAAATAAGGTTTGAATTAATGCTTCATTATTAGGATTTTTTTCTAGTTCTAGCAGTCCCGTCTCTAGATTTTGTAGATGTTCAGCGCTAGACACTTTGTAAATTTCTCTAAGTTCGACATCTTCAATCATAGTTCTACTCTACTTTGTTCAGTTTAAAGATTGGGGGGCAATTTACTAACGACTACCTTGCACCCTTGTTTGGGTTTGTTCCGCTTTTAAGCATCAGGAATAAAGTAGCTTTGGGGAAGAAGATCGGGTCAGAAATAGGGGGGATCTCTTGAGGTCATCTTTTTTCTCCTTTTGTCAAAATAATGTCGCTCTTAGGGCTAGGGAGCAGGATTAACGTATGTTATTATTAGGTAAGCTTCAAGGATTTTATAATTTTGTTTCCTTGAACTCTGTTGCGGATATTGACCAATTATCCTTTTGATGTCGTTAAACTAATCAGGAATTGCAAGGTCATTTCTTGATTAGCATTCAGCTAATTGACTTACAATCCTATCTTTCCCTAATTATATAATTAAAAACTCAGCCTTTAAATAAACATACTTAAACTTTTTTATCTATTTCTTCACAAAAAGAGTCTTTATGAATCCAAAAATACTTTTTAAAGGTGTGATTATTTAAAGACAACAAAAAACTCTGTCAAAAACTTAATTCTGACAGACTTTTAACTTTTCTAAATATCCGCCTTGAAATCAATTTTCTTGGCGAACAAAGAATATTCAATAATAAGCTAGAGAATATAATCTTTAAGTTATCTTCAGATAACGGTACTTAGTTAGCCCTGTCAATTGATTGCAGGAAGGTTGCTATGGGGCATCAGTTTAATATCTTTTAGGAGCAAGATTACTATAATAAACCTAACATCAACTCGCTTGTAACTGCCTTCCTACTGGGGCTGAAGTTATAGCAGTATTTCCATTTAGATAAGATTGAATCATTTGCAGCAATTGATCAGGTTTGGGTGGTTTGGGAATAAAGTCTGTTGCGCCCACCAATTTAGCACGAGTTTTGTTAATCATTGTATCTTGACTGGTCAGAATAATAATCGGTGTTTCGGCAAATACAGAACTTTCTCTCAAGAACTTACAAACACTGTAACCATTGGCATTGGGCATATTAAGATCAAGTAAAATCAAACTGGGTTGATGTTTGATTAATTCAGCAAACCCTGCCATCGGTTCTTGAATACTTAATGTTTTATAACCGGCGGGTTCAAGGATTTTCTTGAGATTATGAATGACCACTGCACTGTCATCAATACAGGCAATTAAGCCTTTTTTCTTGCCACCAGATGAAGATGAGACTGTTTTTTTCGGTTGCTTAGGAGTAACATGGACTTCTGCCGCCTCTTGTGCCACCTTCGACCGTAAGTCCTTGATGGTTTCTAGTTTAATAATTCCTTTCTCTACCCAAGGCAATAACAAGTGAGTAACTTCTGTAATTGGCTTATCAACAGTAGCAGCAATATCCCAAACCGTTAGTTTTCCTGATAAAAAGGGTCTAGCGATTGGTAATTCTTCTGATGGCGCTCCCTCGTTCAAAACAGGAGTTAAATTGGGTTCAATCTTTTCCAGTCCTGAATGACTCCAATGATGGTAGATCTGGTCAACTTGGTCGAAAAGAGGATGTATATCAGCAGAAGAAAGGGTTAAGCAGTAAGAAAGCGCTGATTTTGCTCTTTCTTGTCCTTGCCAACTCGCTTTAAGCTGACTTTGATATCCTAATTCGAGAAAACATTCTTGGGCAACTTGAGAAATAACGGCTTTAACTTGCTGAAGATTCAGTTGTTTTTTGCTAATTCCTTGGGCAAGAAGGGCATACTCCCAAGGTTGTTCATCTGACCACAAAGAGGGAACATCCCAAGTGGGACAATGTTTTCTAACTGCTCGTTGCCACCGTCTAACTCGATGAGTTTTATCAGCAACGTACAGAAGCCGACCTGAAATAAAAAAGACTTCTCCTAAAATACCTTCATTAGTGAGAATCATCTTGCCCGTTGCTTTCTGGGCAATTAATCTATCTAATGCTTCTCGGAGTTTTCCTAAGAGAATAGTGCGACGGGTATCTACCACCATTGATGTTATCTCCTATGTTGAACGATAAATAGGTTGTTATGCGATTTACCCATGATTGAATTTCTGAGACTTTGAGGACTGGAAAACCTATGCTTATTACCTATATTATGAATCACTATAATGATTTTTTCTGATAAATTTTGTAAAGTTCTATATTTTTTGTAAATATTATTTTAAGAATTAATTAATATTAATACTCACTTTTTACAATTGTTTACTTAATGTGCCTGACAAATCAAAGAGAAACCCATAATTAATAGATTTTTGTATATAGTGAACAATAAATTTGACAAATAAATATTATGGATTTTTTTGATCTATTTTGTTCTCAAATCTCAATTTACGAAAAAATACTGAACTGCTTTGGGAAAATTAATTTTATCAAATACGAGAAAAACCAGAACGGGAAAAAGAATACCCCATTGTCTGACGTTGGGGATGAATTTTTCCCGTTCACCATAAATCTTTCCCCACCACTTGCCAAAAGTTTTACTGATATGCTAATCTTTCAGCAAAGAGTATTGTCTAAGAAGTGCCAATGCTACTCACCCAATCGGTACAAATTCGCAACCTAAGAGCAGAGCAGTATGAAATATTGCGCTC
>JBFRWQ010000013.1:0-3178 GCA_051439665.1 Microcystaceae cyanobacterium
CTCCTGCACCAATATCATTATGAATACCCGTTTGTGCCGAAGCAATCACGCCGTCTCCTAATTTTGCTTGGTTAGCAATACCGACCTGTCCTGCTAAAATTACCCGATTTCCGACGGTAACCCCCCCAGCCAAGCCAACTTGACCCGCAAAGACACAATTTTCCCCAATTTTACAACCGTGAGCCACATGAACCACATTGTCAATTTTGGTATTTTTCCCAATACGAGTTTCTCCGACGGCTGGCCGATCAACTGCACTATTACAGCCCATTTCTACCCCATCCTCTAGGACAACATAACCCGATTGTTCCATTTTGAACCAGCCTTCAGGAATAGGAACAAACCCAAATCCTTCAGCGCCCACCACACAACCGCTATGGATCACGCAATCTGCCCCAATTTGACTTCGTTCATGAATGGTACAGTTAGCATGGAGTAGAGTGCGATCGCCGATCACTACTTCAGGATAAACGACCACATTGGGATGAATACACACTCCATCACCCAGTTTTACCCCTGCCTCAATCACTACATTTGCCCCAATCGAAATATCTTGGCCTAACACCGCAGAAGGATCAATCACGGCTGAGGGATGAATCCCTGCGGGAGGGCGAAAGGGTTGATAAAATAATTTAATCGCATAGGCGAAAGCAAGACGAGGTTGGGAGGTTGCCAGCCAGCAGATTCCTTTTTCATTGGCTTTTGCCTGTAACGATGGATCATTGGGTAAGATCAGGGCTGAAGCTTCCGTATTGTCTAACATCTTGGCAAATTTTCCCCCTTCTATGTAGCTAAGGGTGTGGGGAAGGGATTGTTCAATAGCAGTAATCCCTATTAGATCAGGATCTTGGTGAGGGAAGTCAGTTAAACTTGATGCTTCTATCAGTTTTTGTAGTTTTTCAGCGATTTGGCTAAATTTCATAGTATTTATTGAATACTGGCTCATAGTCAATATACAAGGAAAAGGTAATTTATAGTAGGTCAGTAAAAATCAACGAAAAATAGGACAAGATAAGCGGTATAATTGGGTGCAATTTTTGAATGTGATCGCTAACATAATGACTTCTTCTCCCTCTTCCCTTCCGTTACCTCCTGGTTCTCTTGGTTTACCCATTATCGGAGAAACCCTCAACTTTCTCAATGAAAAAGATTTTATTACAAAACGCCGTAAAAAATATGGCAACATCTTTAGAAGTCATCTTTTAGGAAAACCGACCGTATTTATTAATGATGAAGCGGCCAATAACTTCGTTTTGATGAATGAAGAAAAATATTTTGTCAGTTTTTGGCCGAAAAGTACAAGAGTCTTGTTAGGAGATAAATCCCTTACTAACAATCAAGGCAACTTTCATAAATCTCGACGTAGATTAATGTATCAAGCCTTTCAACCAAGAGCATTAGCTAATTATAGTCCAACCATTGTCAAGATTACTGAACAATATATAGCAAAATGGCAAGAAATGGGGGAATTGACTTGGTATCCTGAGCTAAGAAAATATACATTTGATGTAGCTTGCACTCTATTTGTTGGTCAAGAAAATGCCTCAGAAACGCCTCTTTTTGACTGGTTTGAAGAATGGTGTAACGGACTATTCAGTTTCCCTATATCCCTTCCTTGGACAAGATTTGGTAAAGCATTAAGCTGTCGTCAAAAACTATTAGACGGGATTGAAGACATTATCCGACAACGTCAGCAACAAACAGAGATAGGGAAAGATGCACTAGGAATTTTATTAAATGCAGAAGATGAAGATGGGACAAAATTATCTCTAGAAGAATTAAAAGATCAAATTCTAGTGTTACTCTTTGCTGGCCACGAAACCTTAACTTCTTCTGTCACTTCTTTTTGCTTATTAATGGGGCAATATCCTGAAATTTTCGCTCAGGTTAAAACAGAACAAAAGGAACTCGATCATTTAGAACTGAACCCAACAACTTTAAAAGAAATGACCTACTTAGAACAGGTTTTACAAGAGGTAATGCGCCTCATTCCACCTGTTGGTGGAGTTTTTCGAGAAGCAATAGAGACAGTAGCTATAAAAGATTTTCATATTCCTAAAGGATGGATGGTTCAATGTTCCATTCGAGGAACTCACGAAGATGAAACCTTGTATCCTAAGCCTAAAGAATTTAATCCAGAACGGTTTTCTCCTGCGAGAATTGATAATCATGCTAAGGATGGTTATTTTCCCTTTGGTAAGGGAATGCGAGAATGTTTAGGGAAAGAATTTGCTCGTTTAGAGATGAAAATCTTAGCGGCCATGTTAGCCAGAAATTATGATTGGCAATTAACTCCTAATCAAGATTTGGATTTGAATTATATTCCTAGTCCTCGTCCTCGTGATGGCTTAAAAGTGAATTTTTATCCTTGTTAAAGGAGATAGGAGTTAAAAGGTAGTAGGTTTAATACCAAATCTGGTTAACAAAACCCAGTTATCACTCTCTGGGCAAGAATCTCCCCCCTCTCCCCTCTCTTCCCCATCTCTACCAAAACTAGGTTTTATAAGTCGGATTTGGTATAAGAGGTGGGATTTGGTTTGATTCGGTAACTCCCTTCATTCATTCAAAAAAAATCCCCCAAGCTTGAGAGTTGGGGGTTGAAAATATTTAACTGGCTAGGTATTCTCGAATATTCGCTTTTCGCTTACGCAGTTTAGCGATCGCTTCTCGTTCAATCTGTCTCACTCGTTCTCGACTAATATTAAGACGAGTCCCAATTTTAGCCAATGTTAATGGTTGTCCATCACTGAGTCCAAAACGAAGCGATAGTACCTGCTTTTGCTGAATAGTCAAATCTGACATCAATTTCTCTAAATCTGTCTGTAAAGACGAATGAGTCGCAAAGTCTTCAGGAGAAGATCCTGTATCTTCTAATAACTCCCCTAACTCTGTGTCTTGGTTATCTCCTACCTTAAGATCCAAGGATAGGGGTTGACGAGATCTTTCTAAGTACTCTCGTACCTGCTTAGGCGTTAGCTCCAATGCTTCAGCTAATTCGGCGATCGTCGCAGCTCGGCCTTTTTCCTGAGATAATTGACGTTGTGCTTTCTTAATTTTGTTAAGTTTCTCAGTAATATGAATCGGTAAGCGAATAGTACGACTTTTTTCAGCGATCGCTCTGGTAATGGCCTGCCGAATCCACCAGTAAGCATAGGTAGAAAAGCGGTATCCCTTGGTG
>JBFRWQ010000014.1:0-3234 GCA_051439665.1 Microcystaceae cyanobacterium
CTCTTCAGAGAATGACACAAATGGATTACCATCTGGATCGAAAATGACTAATTCTTCTCCTGATAAGTCAAACTTAATTCCTAGTCGAGGGCTAACCCATTGATTGATCGGATCAATAGAAATAAATCGAATTTCTCCTTGAGCGCTTTCCTGAGTGACAAAACGTTGCCACCCTTGTAAAGTATTAGTATCTGGATCATAAATGTAATACTCTTCAACGCCATGCTGTTTGTAAAACTGGAGTTTCTCCATCATTTTACGAGCGCTGTTACTAGGAGAGAGAATTTCAAACACCACTTGAGGTGCAATGTTGTCTTCTTCCCACTGTTTATAAGATCCTCGATATCCTTTGGGACAACCAAACACCACCATGACATCAGGAGCAGTTGATGTTAACTCCCCTTGGATGGGATACCATAGTAAATCCCCTGCTATAAAAACATTTGGCTCAGAGCCAAAAAGCGCTTCTAAATTCTCTTTAATTAAGACAATCCAACTAAACTGTAGTGTATTATCTGCCATTGGTTCACCATCGCTATCGGGATAGAGGAGGAGATCGGGTTGGGTTTGAGGCTCTGCGATCATGGATTCACCTTGCCTAAGTAATCTTTAAAGTTTATTGTATCAAATAGTAAGTAAGAGCAGGGCATTGGATTAAGTGGGAGACAAGAATTAAATATGCTTAATCAAGGTTGGATATATCAAGATCAAATACAAGCTAAAGACGTAGGCTTAACTATCTTAGAGTATTATACTCGCACTTATGGTCATTCTAGCCAAGAAGACTGGTTAGAACGAATCTTAAAGGGACAAATTCACTTAAATGGTCAAACGGTTTCTCCTGACACTCAGTTAAAAGTAGGACACAAGCTAACTTATCATCGTCCACCCTGGCAAGAACCAGATGTGCCTTTATCCTTTGAAATTTTATACGAAGATAGTCATTTACTGGTGATTAATAAACCCTCTGGTCTTCCTGTCTTACCTGGTGGTAATTTCTTAGAACATACCTTACTTTGGCAATTAAAACAAAAATTCCCTAATCAAAAAGTTGTTCCTATTCATCGCTTAGGAAGAGGAACATCAGGATTGATGTTAATTGGGCGCTCAAAATTAGGACGCTCTCATCTAACACAACAAATGCGAGAGCATAAAATCAAAAAAGTCTATCATACCTTAATTGGTAAGAGTCATTTACCTGATTCTTTTATCATTGAGCAACCCATTGGCAAAATTCCCTATCCCAGTTTAGGTTATCTCTATGCAGCAACCCCAGAGGGAAAATTCGCTTATAGTGAGTGTCAAGTCCTAGATAGAACTGAACAAAATACTTATTTAGAAGTCAAAATCTTAACGGGAAGACCTCATCAAATTAGAATTCATTTAGCTGCGATCGGTTATCCTTTATTGGGAGATCCCTTATACACAATCGGTGGTGTTCCTAAGATTAATAAGCAAGAAAAATTATCTGTACCTGGAGACTGTGGTTATTTTCTCCATGCTTATCAGCTTTCTTTTGTCCATCCTCAAACCCATCAGTTTATGGATTTTATTTGCTCTCCTGAAAAACGATAGGTTAATAAAGAATTAAGAATTAAGAATAGCGATTTCCATCTATGTTTGATCCCTGCTATTAATACAGTAGCAATTTTTTTAGTTCAACCTTAATATGAGGAAAGGCTTGAGATGTAATTGTTCCTGATGTATATTCAGCTATGTGAAAGTAACGATTATTTTTGACTTGAGTATGAACAATTAATTTTTGATTCTTTAAATCAATTACCCAATATTCAGGTATCCCATTACGAGCATAGGTAATGATTTTCTGTTCTAAATCCTTTTTCAGAGTTTTATTAGAGACTTCAATTAACCAATAAATATCTTGAGGATAGGGGTGATGCTTACGATAAGTGGTTTCAGGTAGCCGAACAATAGCGATATCTGGTTCTGGTTCTGAATTATCTAGAGTTATTGGATGAGCTTCTCTTACTTGAGCTTGTCCTTTAAGTAAATCTCTAAGATAATCGCTGACAGATTGATTAGTATAGCTATGTTCGATTCCCTCTGGACTCATTTTAATAATATCTCCTTCCAAAAGTTCAACTGGCCGATCGCATAATATACCAGAATCAACCAGTTTGTGCCATTCATCGATAGACCATTTATAGGTAATTGAAGTCATATCTACTTGTGTCCTAACTTAGGTTTTTGAATCTAAGAGCGAACAGTTGTTTGTTTTTGATTTAGCTGATCGCTCACTTTTCGTAATACACCATTAATAAATCGATAGCCATCATCATCAGAATATCGTTTAGCTAATTCGACTGCTTCGTTAATAGCCACTTTGTAGGGAATATTTAAAAAGGTCATTTCCGCTACAGCCATTCTTAAAATATCTTGATCTATTCTAGGGATACGCTTAACTGTCCAATCTACCATCACCTTATTTAATTGATCATCAATCTCATTGCGTCGGCGATGGACGGTTGCAATTAACTCTAAGGCGTAACTACGGACTTCATGTTGACTAGCCATCTGAATCATTTCTGGCAATTCTAGCGCTGTTCCCAGGCGATTAATGGCATTTTTGGTTAATTCTAAAGCCTCCTTAACCATTTCTGCCACAGGTTCTCCTTTATAGGTTTTAATTTCACCCTTTGACAGCCATTCATTTCCCTTAGATACCTCTGAAGCTGCCACTTCTAGGGTTTCGTGGGCTTCTCCTGTCAGGGTACGAATAGCAGCGATCACTAACTCATTGAGGTTTTTTTGATCTAACTGTTCTTCAGCCCCTTTGATTTGGCTTAAACTCAAAAGGGTTAGTTCACGGGATAGACGGCGAGGTTGCTGACGCGATGGCATAATGTTTCAGTCAATTAAGAACTCTCCTCTAATTCTAGGGGAATTTCTTGATGTTTCTCTTTTAATAAAGGGACATCGACGGGAATGGGAGAGTAGGAGGCTGTCTTGGTATTTTTAGAAGCTGGTGCAGGTTTAGGGGTGACAATACCGCCAGAAATTAGCACTTTAAAGGCATCTTCAATGGAAATAGACAAATTCACCACATCTGCTTCGGGAATAATGGCATACCAGCCCGATGTAGGGTTAGGTGTGGTTGGAATAAACACATTTAACATCGGTTGATCAAGATGGGATTGAAGAGACTGACTCAATGTTCCGGTAACAAAGCCAATACTCCAAACCCCTTGACGGGGATATTCCACCATCACAACC
>JBFRWQ010000015.1:0-5379 GCA_051439665.1 Microcystaceae cyanobacterium
TAAAATAATTCTAACAAAATCAGAGCAATTGATCCCATTAAAGTGACACCAGAAGCGATCATACTATGATGATCTTCTTTCAAGGCAATGGCAAAATTAAACTTAGGAGAAATATGATGAGCATAACTATATCCCCGTAAAATCATAGCCTGGTAAACCCGTTGCGAGCGCTCATAACTACGAATAATTAAAGTTCCCATTAATTGAGCCACAATTCTTAGATTCCTTTTATTTAATTTGCGCAGACGAAATCCTTTCAAATGAATCGAGCGCTGCATCTGTTGTAACATATCGCCAAATTCTTCTAAATAGCGATAGGTTAATAACATCATATCAATCATAATCCAAGGTAGTCCTAGTGACCGCAGCGCTTTAATGGTATTTAAAAAAGGAGCAGTTCCTAACAAAACTAAGGTAACTGTTAAAATCGATAAAAATCTTGATGTAATTAAAATAACCGCATCAACTCCTTCTTGTTTCAGAGAAAACATCCCCCACTGAAAGATAACGGTTTCCCCTGATGCAAAGGGCAAAAAGAAAACCACCGCAATAATAAATAAACCAGGATACCGTAGGCGAGTTAACCAAAAATTAAAGGGTAAACGGGATAAAACATACAATAAAATGGTCATTAATACCATAGCAGGGACTAAAATTAATTTCTGCACAAAAGCAAAGGCAATAATTAAACCCCCTAAGGCAATTAACTTAGAGCGCTGTTCCCATTGATGAATGGGAGAATTAAGATGAGCGTATCGATCTAAAACTAGCTTCATGGTTAAGGTTAATCATCCCTTTAAGTTTGATTGAAAGCTTCCTCTTGTTGAGATGCTTGACTAGATTGATTCCCGTTTAATAACTCTGGTTTAACCCGTTGGATAAACCCAATAAACATAGCCGTAAAAGTC
Organism: Microcystaceae cyanobacterium; assembly: GCA_051439665.1. Taxonomy (GTDB): domain Bacteria; phylum Cyanobacteriota; class Cyanobacteriia; order Cyanobacteriales; family Microcystaceae; genus JBGTGT01. The sequence goes on from JBFRWQ010000015.1 coordinate 909, forward strand.
CCTTCAATCATTGCTTGAATTCCGTATCCAGTTAAAGCCAGATAGGTAATGGTTCGTTCGGCAACTGTATTAAATTCAGCAGGAATAAAGGTTAGGGTAATAAGGGTAAAAATCAAAGCGGAAAGCCCTAGCGCTCCCCCCCCTGCAATAAAAGCCAGAACATTTTGCCATACCATCCCTTTATTTTGAATCCAATGTCTTCCTAAACGAAAACAATGGTAAGCTAATAAAGCAGGATAGCCAATCATGACTGCATTAATTCCCAAGGTGGTTAAGCCACCATGTTGGAACATTACTGCTTGAAAAAATAAGCCAATTAAAATGGCAAGAAAGGCATAATAACCTAACATAATGCCGAGTAATCCATTTAAGATTAAATGAATACTGGCAGGTGGCACAGGAATACTAATTAAAGAGGTGACAAAAAAAGCTGCGGTTAATAAAGATGCTTTAGGAATTTGTTCTGTTGGATTGGTGTTACGGCGTATCTGACGCAAGGAGTACCATGCGCCTAACCCAGTTAAAGCGTAACCTGTTAAACAAACACGAGGGGGAAGAAAACCATCAGGAATGTGCATTATGAGTGAACCTTACCACGTGAAAAGAACATAGCTGTACCAACAAAGCCCCAAATGCCACAGACTGCCATGATTACCTTCTGAAGAGAGGTATAGCCCGTCTGGGAAATAGAGGTTTGTAATTGCATCGAAGCCGTTTTCCCTGTTGTTAAGGGAATGGAAATGATATCTCCGTGGCCAGCTTGACGCACTTTGACATCCCAATTACCTTCTTGCGTAAAATCAGGGGTAAAGGTAAATTGTCCTGTTTGGTTGGTTGTTCCCTTTAACCAGGGTGTTGTAGGGTCACTTGGAGCATACACAACAACTTGAGCTTCCTTCATGGGTTTACCATCTTCATACAGGGCTGTGATTTGAAAAGCTTGTGTCGTTTTGTAGTTAATTTTTGCTCCATGTGCCATTGCGTAGTCGATTTTGCCTAAATAGATCAGGAAAAATCCTAATAACAAATAGTGCCACCGTTTCATAAAAATTTGGGTTTCCTTTGCCTTCAAATTGTAGAAGTGGACTGTGTAACAGTGAATTTTCTGCCGATTTTCTTAATATTTTTTTGTGTTTTTTAAGAAAGATTAAGTGTTTTAGAGCAATATAGCAATTCCCATTACCTGTGAGAGATATAGTTGTAGGGGCAAGTTTTGAGCAAATTCCATTACTCTCTTAATCATTAAATTGATCAATCCGCCCCTACGGAAGGTTATATGTCCCTTAGATTGGGAAACGCCATATAAATAAAGCCCTCATCACATTTTCTAACTGTTGGCTTCATAGCGACAATGGCCTTCACCAACATGGCCGAGTCCAATTAAGGCTTTTTGTAGTTTTTCGGTATCTGTGGGGGATAATTTTTGTTCAAGGGTGGTTTGATCAATGATTAATTGACCATTTTCAGCCAAATTTGCCAAAGGTTCAAAGCCTAGCGCTTTTACATTCAGGTCATCATCGGCGGGTGTTTCTGCATCTCCAAAGAGATGATCAAAGTGGAAGGTGGTTTCTATCTCTGTACTTTCTTCCTCTGTGACATATCCCTTACGCTCATCACCAATAAATTCACCACAGACATAGCTCAATTCTTCTTGTAAATTAAGGGTGAAATCAACGGTTTGACCGTCTTTCGTGGCCTTACCAATTAAAACAATGGTTGCATTGTCGGTTTCCCCTTCATTTCCTTTAATGACCTGCCATTCAAGGCTATTATAGCTACCAACTGGGGCAGTTATTTCTTGTACCACAATTGGATCAGCATCTGCGTCTCCAGCAGCTAAGTCAACCGTTTGGGTTTTTTCAAGTAAGATAGCTGTTTCTTTGGCTTTTAGCTCTGCCTTACTATCGGGATCGAAGGGAGGATCAGTCTGATAAGCTTTTATGCTGCTTAGGTTCACATAAGCATGGTCAAAGTCAATTTGCCATCCATCCTTAGAGACAAACCCTTGACGGATAAAGTCTTCTCCGTTAGCGACTAAGATTAACTGACCCTTTGTTGCTGAGTCAGGGTTAGTTACAGTAGGCGAATTTGATGGAGATGAATCAGGGTTAGTTACAGTAGGGGGATTTGAAGGAGAACAGCCAATCAATCCTAAACTTAGGATTAAGCTTAGATGGGTTAAAGGTAAGAAGCGTTGCCGCATAAAAAAATATCCGCAATTAAAATCAACTTCTCTTATTTTGCGGAAGGTTCATATCTCTTTTCAATGCCCATAGGGGGGATAGAAAAATTATGAATAATGAGGTATAAATGATCGATTTTATCGCCCCACACTAAGCTAGGTGTTTAACCATTAAAAACACTCAATCCTTTGGCTAGTAAGGGTTTTCCTTCTTTATTTTTTCTTCAGCTATTGGTAACTAATCACTGATAATTGCTCACTATTAACTGATATAGGTGCAGGAATCATCTCACCTCGGAAATCTAAAAATTGTACTAAGATTAAGTAGGCAATTGCGATCGCAACAGAAATCGCTCCAGTAACAATTGCTACCCATTTTTTACGCTTCATTGTTCTTGCCCTCTAAAAATTATTCTGAGTAATTATACCCTAATCTCGATAACTATAGGGATCATCAGGAGTCGGAATTATTTTGGCGATTTTTGCTTGAATCACTAATTGTCGTTTACCATCGATTGTTTCTGTGATCATCTCTCCTTCAAGATCTAACCATGTATCAGGTGCATAAAAATTTCTCGATTGATCTAGTTTAACCGGGAGTCCGATAGAATAGGCATCAACAGCACAGCAGGTTAGGACGAAACGGCTAATGATCAGGTAATTTTCTGGTAAATGGTCTTTATGGATCACAAATCCTGTGAATTTGACAGGTTGGCCACTGTAAGCATCTGGTTCAGGATAGGCGTTAAGGGTTCGTATCCAATCTAACAGGGTTCTGTCTTCTGGCTTAATACTAGCCCGAAAAGACTGAGTTTCTACTCTGGTAACGGGTAAGGTATCATTAACCCCCCTTTGCAATGCCATTTGGCTAGTAAGGACAGTGGGTTTAATAAATATTCCGAGCAAAGCGGTGATTAATAGGATTCCACTGCCAAAATTCTGGGGTAAAACAGTGATATGTTCGATATTATCATTATTTTCTTGCTTCTTTCCTTTTAACTCTTTTAAGAAAAACCAAAGTTTTGTGATTCCTAACGCCAATAGGAGTAAACTGGTCAGGAAAACTAAGATAAAGTAATTAGGGTGAATCAGTAGTTTTAACTGTCCTGTCAACCAATAGCGTAGGAGGAGACTTCCCCAACCAATAATGGCTAAAATATCGATGATAGGCGTTAATAGAGGAACTTTCTCTTTCTTTTTTTCAGATAAGGAAAAGATCATAGATGGTAAGTATAAATTATAAATAGATTTTATTTTACAATAAAATAGTAAAAACGGAGAAGTAAAGTATGTCTAGATTTGAAGAATTATGTCAAGCTTATGCTGAAGCTAAAGAAAGAACTGAGTTGTCCCGTCAAGCTTGTCGCCAATTTCTTGATGATTTTATCTCTGGGATGAGAGACTATTTTCAAGCGCCTATTGAATGCCAAAATGAAAGTTTTGATAAAGACAGTACTATGCACTTTGATATTACCCTAACTCTTTATGAAAATCCTAATGATCCTGAAAATTCTTGGGGAGAAAAAGTGGTTCTCTTTTGCTCATTAGAGAAGATTTTGGACAATTATGTATTAATGATTTTTCCTTGGATGAATCAGTTTAAACTGTTTGAGAAAGAGTGGGAAAAATTTGAAGAAGTTTATCAGCATATCTTTGAGTGTGTTAAAGAAATTTATATTAATCCAGTTTCTTTGTCCGAACAAGAAAAAATAAGGGTGAGAAAGATAGGGTGGTGTGATGAATGATCTTAAATCCGTTTGAATAACCATAGTTAACTGGAGAGGCAGGGGGCAGTAGTTATACCAAATCCGACTTATAAAACCTAGTTTTGGTAGAGATGGGGAAGAGGGGGGAGTGTGGGGAGAGGGGGGAGATTCTTGCCCAGAGAGTGATAACTGGTTTTTGCGCCCCAGGGTAGGTGTAAAAATCGACTCCATCGTAAAAATCGCTGAAACGTTGATGCTGTCTTGCTTTGAGGGCAGTTGGCTGTCTGAGGGCGGGGCGCACCTTACACAGCAAGGGTTTCAGCGTTTTTATGCTATAATGGCAGGGAAGCTAAACCCTCTTTTTGGGGGTGGGGCGGAATCTAACCTTGAAAACCTAATACTGACTGGCTTTCAGACTCCCGCAGTTTAAACTACTATTAATCCCTATGAGGGATTGAAACTAAGGCGGCTTGCTTAGATGCTATGCAGCAGACTCGTTTAAACTACTATTAATCCCTATGAGGGATTGAAACCAAGATTGAATGGGGATTCTTGATAAACCAAGCTTTTAGTGGTTTAAACT
>JBFRWQ010000016.1:0-4856 GCA_051439665.1 Microcystaceae cyanobacterium
GAACGTCTTGTTTTTGCCTTTGTTGGCGTAAACGGGAGCGATGCGCCTGTAATTGGTTTACATCTTGCTGCAATTTAGAAATGCGCCGATTAATTGCCCGTCTCTCCGTTTCTAGTTTGGTTTCACCGGGTCCTCTTGTGCCAATTCCTCCCCCTAAACGAGACATGGCCTGTCCTCTCCCCACTAAACGGGGTAACATATATTCTAACTGAGCTAATTCAACCTGTAATTTTCCTGCACGAGACTGGGCACGTTGGGCAAAAATATCTAAGATAACTTCTGTGCGATCAACCACTTTAACCCCTAATTGGGTTTCAAGGTTACGGCCTTGGGTGGGGGAAAGATCATGGTCAAATACCACTAAATTTGCCCCTAATGTTTGGACTTGTAGGGCAATGTCATCAATTTTACCCTTTCCGACCACTGTTTGAGGATGGGAGGCGGTGCGCTTTTGGGTAACAGTTGTCAGCACTTCTCCCCCTGCTGTATCCACCAGTCGGGCTAATTCCTGCATCTGGGTTTTAAATTGGTCATCAGGGACAGTTTGGGTTTGTAAACCGATTAAAATTACCCGATCTTGATCAATATCAACTTTTTGGGCAATAAACTCCCGTTGAAATTCTGCTTCTAACCCTTCAACAAGGTCTAAAAAATCTTGCTCATCGAGTTCTTCAAGGGTTAAAGGGTCGGAAACCGTCCAATAAGATTTCTCTTCTAGATTATGCTCAGTTTTAGGCAGTAAATGGGCTAAATAGGCTGCTTTAACAAAGCCCGTCATTCCTCCCCCTCGTCGTTGTTTTCCCACACCTGTGAGGGTTAGCATGACTAAAGAATCTAGTCTTTGCAGTACCATTGCCGTTAAACTCGATGATTTTGGGCAATCAGTATTCAATTTTGTTGCAATACAGCGAATCCCACACAAGCGTCCTGCCCCATAGCGAGGTAATTCGAGGGGGGGAATTTGGGTTTGACGAGGAGTTCCCACTCCTACCCGAATCACTTGGCCTCGTCGGTTAAGATAAGCACAAACGGGTTGATTAATCTCTGTACTAATAGCGGCTAACCGTTGGGCAAAATCAGGGGTTGTGATGCGATCGCCTGGAATTTTTTGCTGATACAATCGTTTTAGCTGCTTTAGTTGACTCGGTTTTAACCCTTGTAGGTTTCCGTGGATGGTATCGATAAGCGACTCCTTTATAAGAAAACATTTCTTATTTTAACCTCAGTTTTGGTTAAGAATAGCTATTGTACTGGTTTTTCACCATACTATATGTTAGGGTGTGAGGGTCAAAATTAGCTAAATGTTTTTTAAAAATGTCCTATTCTCAAAAGCGCTTAATCAGTCTAGGGTTAGGGGTTGCTGTTAGCGCTTCCTCCCTCATGACGGCACCATCTGCTCTTGCTCAAACTCCCTCAATTCCTGAGAACTGTCAAATGTTAGAAGAAATCACTACAGGAATGACAGAAATTAGAAAGAAAATAAGACGCAGATTAGTACAAGGGGATAACTTTAATACAGATTTTGCTGTGCCATCGGGTGTTGCGTTTAAAAATTATAAAGCGATGATGACAGTAGAAAATGATGCCGATTATGATTTGGCTGTTAATCTTAAATATGCTGATAATTCGGTTGCTTCTGCTTTAGCCAAAAATAAAGTTCCGATGGTTAGAGGAGAAAATTATGATTTAGATTTTACTGCTCCAACTGCAGGACAACCTTATCAAATTAATTTAGTTGTCAGTGGACCGAATAATAATGTTTACACCATTGCTATTATGGCTTGTGAGTAGTTTGGTTTGATGAGCAAAACCCATCCTACAACTATGTACTAGATATAAGTGTGTCAGTGGGGTGGGCAGCATCAGTTCAGTAAAGTGGTAAAATAAAACGTGATTAAAATAATCTTTTAGATTAGGTAGGATGGGCTTCGCCCATTAAATCATAGAATTAACGCACAATCTATTGCCTCATTTTAATTGTGTCAGTCCAGTAGTTTGGTTTGATAGGCAAAACCCATCCTACAAGTATGTACTAGATATAAGTGTGTCAGTGGGGTGGGCAGCATCAGTTCAGTAAAGTGGTAAAATAAAACGTGATTAAAGTAATCTTTGAGTAGAAATCAGATGGTAAAACAAGCAATTGTCGTCACTGGAGGCAGTAAGGGAATTGGTAAAGCAATTGTACACAAATTTGTGAGTGAAGGATTTGTTGCTTTCGTAAATTCTCGAAACCCTGAACATCTAGCAGAACTTGAAGCCGAATTATCATCAAAGTTCCCCAATGTTGAAATTTATTCCTTAGCAGCAGATTTATCACAGAAAAGCGAGGTTGAGCGCTTTGCCCAGTTTATCAAAGACAAGGAAATCAGTGTAGAAGTCTTAGTCAATAATGTAGGATTATTTCTCCCTGGACAAGCGATGGATGAACCAGAGGGAAACTTAGAGTTAATGATGCAAACAAATGTGTATAGCGCTTATTATCTGACCAGAGCGCTGATTAAGCCATTTATTGCCCAACGAAAAGGACATATTTTTAACGTATGTTCCATCGCTAGTATCATGGCCTATGCACCTGGTAGTTCTTACAGTATTACGAAATTTGCCCTATTGGGATTTTCTAAAGCGCTCAGAGAAGAATTAAAGCCTCATAAGATCAAGGTAACTGCTCTTTTACCAAGCGCAACCTTGACAAATAGCTGGGAAGGGACAGATTTACCGCCTAGTCGGTTTATTCAACCCCAAGACGTGGCAGATTTAGTATATAGCTGTTATAATCTGTCTCCTTATTGCGTACCAGAAGAAATTCTTTTGCGTCCCCAAGAAGGTGACATTACATAAGTACCGTTATCTCAAGATAACTGTTAACTATTAACTATTAACTGTTAACTCATCCATTGTATCTCCCACTTGCAGACGCATTCCATTGACAAAATCCCATCCCGACTGAGGACGTTTTCCAGAAGGTTGCACCTCCTTTAAAAGAAGAAAACCTTGTCCCGTCTTAACAACTGCGCCCCATTGTTTAAGAATAGTAACCACCTCCCCTACTTCACCTTGATCAATAATTTTAGTCTCTTTTAAAGACTCATATTCAGTGGGAAATTGATCATAAACCGATTCATCAAGGGGAATAGTTTCTACAATCTTCAAAGGATTTCCTCGAAACTCTGTCACACAATTAGGATAAAAAGCCCTGATTTTATTATGAATCTCCAGACTAGATAAAGACCAATCAATTTGATAATCTTCTTTTTTAATTAAAGGTGCATAGGTAGCTTCTTCGGAATTTTGGCTAATCGGTTGTATCTCCTTAGTTTCTAATTTTAACAGTGTTTCGATTAATAAATCTGCCCCTTGTTGAGATAGTTTTGCTACTAATTGATGGGTATTTTCCCATAAACTAATGGGGGTATAAGCCTTTAATAACATTGCCCCTGTGTCCATTCCTTCATCCAGAAGCATAGTAGTAATGCCTGTTTCTATCTCTCCGTGATGAATAGACCACTGAATAGGAGCAGCGCCCCGATACTTGGGTAAAATAGAACCATGAATATTAATACTCCCAGATTTAGGCATTTCTAAGATTTCTTTAGAGAGAAGTTGACCATAAGCGACAACCACAAAGAAATCTGCTTCAGTTTCCCGCAGTTTAGTTAAGGTTTCAGGATCTTTTTTAATTCTTCTGGGTTGCCAAACGGGAATTTGATGGGTTAAAGCTACGTTTTTAATGGGTGAGGGAGTCTGTTTATTCCCTCTTCCCCGTCGTTTATCAGGTTGGGTGACAACAGCTACAACTTCAAACTGAGGATGTTCAATTAAGTTTTGGAGGGTAGGGACTGCAAATTGAGGCGTTCCTAAAAAGACAATACGCATATAAATCTAGAGCGATTTGGAGAGAGGATCAGAATTTATGGTTCGGGCAATATAATTTTACTATGTTATGATCAATAAGCAAAACGATTCCACACTAAAGATGGTAGCTGTTAATCTTGAACAAAGTGTTGTTTATCCCAGTTCTGATGGTGAACCCTTGGCTGAAACTTACGATCATTTACAAGCAATCTTAACCACGTTGGAGGTTTTAAGACAATACCTGATTAATCGTCAAGCAACTGTGCTGGGCAATCAATTCTTATATTATAGTCAGGGATTTCCTAAATTGAGGGTTGCTCCTGATGTGATGGTGATTTTTGATGTAGCTCCTGGTGGTCGAGATAATTATAAAATTTGGGAGGAAGGACAAGTTCCTCAAGTTATTTTTGAAATGACTTCACCAGGGACAAAAAATCAAGATCAAGATTTCAAGAAAATCTTATATGAACAACTGGGAGTTAAAGAGTATTGGTTATTTGACCCCAGAGGAGAATGGATTTCTGAAAAATTACGGGGTTATCGTCTTAGAAAGGGTGAATATGAGTTAATCGAAGATCATTCTAGTGAACCCCTAAATTTACGGTTAGAAGTTGCGGGAAATTTGATTAATTTTTATCGCATAGATACAGGGGAAAAGTTACTAATTCCTCAAGAGTTAGCAGAATCTTTGCAGCAAAAAGAGGAGGAATTAGCTGATAAAGAGGAGGAATTAGCTCAAAAGGAACAAGAACTAAATCAAGAGAAGCAAAAAAATCAAGAAATCGAATTATTGTTACAAAAATATCGGGAGCAATTCGGTGATTTAGAGAGTTAAAAAGCCAAATAACGTAGAAAAATTTAGAGCATATAGAGTTTCCTCATCTTATGAGGTATACTGCCAGATCTTAACACCTGCCTCCTGCCTCAAAGCATTTAATCCTGTACCTCATATTGGTAAACTGTTTCGCTGCAAGTCCCTAAGAACTTTTTTAGAATATAATGAC
>JBFRWQ010000017.1:0-3346 GCA_051439665.1 Microcystaceae cyanobacterium
TTTGTAATAGTTCAGCCACTTCTTTCTTATCTGCTTTACCATTCCCTAGATGGGCTTTCCAACTCGCTTGATGGAGAAAAATGGGGTCTTGTTCGAGCATTCGATAAATGACTAAATTAATCACTCCAACCGCTTGAATAACTCCCCCGGCTGCTTTGATTTCACGACTAAAAAAAGGCATTTCAATTGCAATCGCATTTGGGTTAAATTCCCCAATCAATTCGATCATATCCTGTTCGATTTCTAGTAAACGGCGGGGAGTCGAACATTTTTTAGAGGTTTCAATCACACCATAATCGATAATTTTGGGGACTGATTCACTGTTTTCTTCTAAAACCGACCAGCCAATAATCGCTAGTCCAGGATCAATTCCCATCCATCGTTTTTCTATATGTTCCATTGATTAAACAGTAATTAATTCAGGTTCATTGATTAATCTTAATAGTTTGATTCTCCTGAGAGTGTGGTGGAGAATGTAAGAAAATGATGAATACTTCATTCTACATTCCTTCAAAAAAACGACAATCTCGACAAGGCCCCTCTGGGTTAACCGCACAACGTAAAATTTCAGATCGTGCATTAAACTGACAACGACTATCCCCAATAATCCATCGTCCTTGATATAAACTCTTTTCCGTTGGAGATTGAGTGGGTTGCACATGAAGAGATATTTTTTGGAGGCGATAACCTCCCATTTTATACTGATAATGATGATGAGATTCTAAAACAGTGTAGGTTTGTCCTTCTACCTCTAAATAATTACCAGCATCGGGTATCCAATCTAAGTAAAGATTCGCCAACCATTGACGGGGGTAGGTTTGTATAATCTCGGTGACGAGAGCATCTGACTCCATAAATTTCTGCTTTAGCATCAAAAAGATTTTACCAATTTCCTCAATATCCTAGCGCAATGCTATCGGCTCTCATGGTCAACATTTTGTAGGATGCGATCGCTCAATTGAGAAATGGACTTGAATTAGTCTGGCCATTAATAAAGACCTTAATAGCTTAGACTTCTAATGTCGGGAGTGTCCCCCTTTGGTTTATTATAGGGGGACTTTTAATAATAAAACGACTTCGTAGAGAAATGTCCACAACTATCTCAGCAGAGCAAGTTAACCAGATTGTCTATAATTTACACCATGATCCCTTTGAGTTACTAGGCGCACATCCCCTAGAAGAGAATGGATCAACCTCAAAATGGGTGGTTAGAGCCTATTTACCCCAAGCAGAAGCCGTTTCCGTCATTCTTCCTGCAGAACATGAAGAATATACCATGCAAACTGCCCACAATGACCGTTTCTTTGAATGTGTTATTGAAACCCCAGAATTAGCGAATTATCAATTAAAATTAAAGCAGGGAGACCATGAGAAAGTTATCTATGATCCCTATGCCTTTCGTTCCCCTAAATTAACTGATTTTGACATTCATTTATTTGGAGAAGGAAATCATCATCGTATTTATGAAAAATTAGGTGCCCATTTAACCGAAGTAGATGGGGTTAAGGGAGTCTATTTTGCGGTTTGGGCTCCCAATGCCCGTAATGTCTCCATCTTAGGGGGTTTTAATAACTGGGATGGCCGTATGCACCAAATGCGGAAGCGCAATGATATGATCTGGGAATTATTTATTCCTGAAATCGGAGAAGGATCAGCTTATAAGTATGAAATTAAGAACTGGGAAGGACATATTTATGAAAAATCAGATCCCTATGGATTTCAGCAGGAAGTTCGACCGAAAACCGCTTCTATTGTCGCTGATTTAGAGAAATATGAGTGGACAGATGCAGATTGGATGGAAGAGCGCCGTCATAGCGATCCCTTAACCAAACCTATCTCTGTTTATGAGGTACATATTGGTTCATGGATTCACGCATCTGCTCAAGAAAAACCGAAATTACTGTCAGGGGAAGGGGAACCGGTTCCTGTCTCTGAATGGAATACGGATGCCCGTTTTCTAAGTTACTATGAATTAGCAGATAAATTACTGCCTTATGTTAAGGACATGGGTTATACCCATATTGAATTGCTTCCGGTTGCAGAACATCCCTTTGATGGCTCTTGGGGGTATCAAGTAACAGGGTATTATGCGCCCACTTCCCGCTTCGGAAATCCTGAAGATTTTATGTATTTTGTCGATAAATGCCATGAAAATGGGATTGGTGTCATTGTTGACTGGGTACCAGGTCATTTTCCCAAAGATGGTCATGGATTAGCCTTCTTTGATGGAACACACCTTTATGAATATGCAGATAGTCGTAAAGGGGAACATAAGGGATGGGGAACATTAGTTTTTAATTATAATCGTAATGAAGTCCGCAACTTTTTAGTCTCTAACGCTCTATTTTGGTTTGATAAGTATCACATTGATGGAATTCGGGTGGATGCGGTTGCGTCCATGATCTATTTAGATTATTGTCGTGAACCAGGAGAATGGGAACCAAACCAATACGGAGGACGGGAGAATATAGAAGCGGCGGATTTTGTCCGTCAGTTTAATAGTATTATCTTTGGCTATTATCCTGGTATTCTATCAATTGCAGAAGAATCCACCTCTTGGCCAATGGTGTCATGGCCAACCTATATGGGAGGATTAGGCTTTAATTTGAAGTGGAATATGGGCTGGATGCACGATATGCTGGATTATTTCAGTATGGATCCTTGGTTCCGTCAATTCCATCAAAATAACGTTACTTTTAGTATGTGGTATAACCACAGCGAAAATTATATGTTAGCGCTTTCTCATGATGAGATTGTGCATGGTAAGAGTAACATGATGGGTAAAATGCCAGGGGATGAATGGCAGAAATATGCCAATGTTCGGGCTTTATTTACCTATATGTTCTGTCATCCTGGCAAAAAGACCATGTTTATGAGTATGGAATTGGGTCAATGGACGGAATGGAACGTCTGGGGTGATTTAGAATGGCATTTACTGCAATATCCACCTCATCAGAACTTAAATCGCTTCTTTAAGGCGCTAAATGGTCTTTATAAGTCTGAACCTGCTTTATATGAGCGGGATTTTGAGGAAGCGGGCTTCACTTGGATTGATTGTAGCGATAATAGTCATAGTGTGGTGTCCTTTATTCGCCGCAGTAAGGATGATGAGGATTTTGTCGTTGTCGTGTGTAACTTTACCCCTCAACCCCACAGTCATTACCGTGTAGGTGTTCCTGAAATGGGCTTTTATACCGAGTTGTTTAACAGCGATGCGGGAGAGTTTGGCGGTAGCAATATGGGTAATTTAGGGGGTAAATGGACCGATGAATGGTCATTCCACAGTCATTATCATTCCCTAGATTTATGTTTACCTCCTTTGGGTGTGTTAGTGCTGAAGCTAGAC
>JBFRWQ010000018.1:0-3292 GCA_051439665.1 Microcystaceae cyanobacterium
GGTGGACTGCCTGGTGCAGGTGCAACAATGGGAACCGTGGTTAATATCCAAACTGGGGCAAGAACTGCCTTATCAGGGATGACCCGTGCAGCTATTCTCGCCATTGTGGTAATTTGGGCAGCAGGATTAACTAAAACCATTCCCCTAGCGGTCTTAGCAGGGATTGCTCTAAAAGTTGGTATCGATATTATCGACTGGAAATTCCTGAGACGGGCGCACTATTTGTCCCTAAAAACGGCTGCCATTATGTATTGTGTAATGGCCTTGACTGTCTTTGTTGACCTGATTGTTGCTGTGGGTGTGGGTGTCTTTGTCGCTAATATCCTAACCATCAATCGTTTAGCCGAAATTCAAGAAGATAAAGTCAAAGCCATCGACCATCACGAAGACGAAGAAGCAGAAATGCTGTGTGACGAAGGAAAAGAACTTCTCAAGCAAGCGGATGGAAAAATTTTAATCCTAGACTTGGGTGGACCTCTCAGTTTTGGTGCAGCCAAAGCGATTACCCAACGTCAAACCATTTTAGACCGTTATCAAGCGCTAATCCTTGATTTGACCCATGTTCCCATGATTGGGGTCACAGCGACCTTAGCTTTAGAAAAACTGATTGATGATGCTTATGGTCAATCCTTGGATGTGTATATTGTTGGAAGTGATGGTAAGGTCAAAAAACGTTTGCAGCGCTTTAATATCTTAGATCGGATTCCTCATCAAAATCGGATTAACAGCAAACTTAATGCCTTACGTCAAGCATTAGGACTGTTAAACGGAGGAATTTACCCTGATACACCGAGTACTGAGCCTAGTACTGAGCCTACCCCAGTCATGAATGGGTCAGCTTCAGAGTCGAAAAATGGCAGTGCAGTATAACAGCCTATAGTGTGAGGGTCAGGTGCGAGGGTCATAAGTGTGATTAAATAAGTACTTTAACCGTTTGCACCTTACTCCCTCTCTCTGGGAGGATGGAATTCACCCCTAACTCCATTAATCTGTTATCTATTACCCGTTGACTTCTATGAAAAAACAGCGAGGAAACTGGCTTACCTTAATTCAAAAAAACGTTAGCGATGATAGTTTCTTAAAGCTAATTAAACGAGGAGAGAACATCTTTTCTAAGGTTCTCTCTTTAGCTTTGTTAACTGTTATTGTGGTTTCTATTTATGATTTAATTCGCATTTTATGTAGTGATTTATTATCTGAACCAGTTGGATTTTTTGAGAAAACAATTATTGAAATTTTCAGCTTATTCTTAAATGTATTAATTGCATTAGAATTACTAGAAAATATTACAGTTTATCTGAAAAAGCACGTTGTTCAAGTAGAATTAGTCATTGCTACTTCCTTAATTGCGGTTGCCAGAAAGATTATCATCTTTGATTTTTCTAAATTTGATAAAGGAGATAATGGTTACTTTTATCTAGCTTCTCTAGCCCTAGCTATTTTAGCACTGTCTGTTAGTTATTGGATGGTTAAGCGCATCAATCCCAGAGATTAGGAACAACTTACTTTATAAAGGATAGAAAATGATTAATTTTGAACTAGCCGAAGCCCTGATTTTAATAACTATTTTTCTTGGCTTTTTAGGGATTATCTTCAAGAAAAATTTGATGATGAAGATTATTTCAATGGATATAATGAGTACGGGAGTCATTGTCTATTATATTGCGATCGCATCGAGACAGGGATTATTTACCCCTATTCTAGATGAAACAAAAGAGGTTGCTTATGCAGATCCCGTTCCCCAAGCTGTTATTTTAACCGCCATTGTGATTGGTTTTTCGATTCAAGCCTTAATGTTAGTTGGGGTGATAAAATTAGCCAAAGATAATCCTACCCTAGAAACGGAGGAAATCGAAAAAAACAATACACCATGAACACCTTAACAATTATTTGGATTGCCCTCCCCTTTTTTCTGGGATTTACCCTCTTTTTATTGCCTAAGTTTGACCGTTATCTAGCTTTGGGGACGGGAATCTTTTCCATTGTCTATGCAGCAACCCTCTTTATTTTTAATCCTTCTATTAATTTAAAATTATTAGATAATTTTGGTGTTACCTTAGTCGCTGATGAATTAAGCGCTTTTTTCATTCTCACCAATGGCCTAGTCACCACGGCGATCGTTTTATACTGTTGGCAAAGTTCCAAAACGGCTTTTTTTTACGCCCAAGCTATTATTCTTCATGGTAGTGTTAATTCTACTTTTATCTGTGAGGATTTTATTAGCCTTTATGTAGCATTAGAGGTTCTAAGTATAGCCTCTTTTCTCCTCATTACCTATTCTCGAACTAGCCGTTCAATTTGGGTAGGGTTGCGCTATCTTTTTGTCAGCAACACAGCCATGTTGTTTTACTTGGTGGGCGCTATTTTAGTTTATCAAAGTAATCGTTCTTTTAATTTTAGCGGTCTTCAAACTGCCCCTCCCGAAGCTGTCTCCTTAATTTTTCTAGGGTTATTGATCAAAGGAGGAGTCTTTGTTTCAGGGTTATGGCTACCTTTAACCCATTCTGAGTCAGAAAGTCCCGTATCTGCTTTATTATCGGGTGTAGTGGTTAAAGCAGGTATTTTACCCCTTGTGCGCTGTGCGATTGTACTACCAGAACTTGATCCCTTGGTGCGTCTGTTTGGAGTATTAACTGCTCTTTTGGGGGTATTTTACGCAGTTTTTGAGAAAGATACCAAGCGAATGTTAGCCTTTCACACAATTTCTCAGATCGGCTTTATTTTAGCAGCCCCAGAAGTAGGGGGATTTTATGCCCTTACCCACGGGTTAGTTAAATCTTCTTTATTTCTAATAGCGGGTAATTTACCCAGTCGTAATTTCAAAGAACTTAAACATATTCCTCTTGATAATCGAATCTGGTTAGCTTTAGTTGTTGCTAGTTTTTCCATTTCAGGGTTTCCTTTATTAGCAGGGTTTGGGGCTAAAGTACTAACGATGAAAAGTCTTTTACCTTGGCAAGTCGTGGGTATGAATATTGCTGCGTTGGGGACAGGGATTTCTTTTGCCAAATTTATCTTTTTACCGAAAGGAGGCAAGGAAATTACCGTTAAAACAGGATTTTGGTTAGCAATGACTGTTCTCTTAGGTGGATTAATTGTTGCCAATGTCATCTATTATGACGCTTATACGTTGGTCAATACGCTTAAACCCCTTGCTACCATTGCACTAGGATGGTTAGCCTATTGGTTTATTTTTCAAAAAATTACTCTTTATTTATCCCGTTTACTCGAAGAATTTGATCATCTAATTGGGGTAATGAGTCTGATTTTAATTTTACTATTTTTGATCGTT
>JBFRWQ010000019.1:0-7109 GCA_051439665.1 Microcystaceae cyanobacterium
ATAATTGAAGGAGCACATTCCGCTACCAAAATCATCAAGGGCAAATTGACAGCCCCAGTTTTTGACAGTTGTGATAAACTCAACCGCTTGGGAAAAATTAGAGATTACAGAAGTCTCGGTGATTTCAAAGCAGATAGATTGAGGTGGCAGGGCAAATTGCTCAAATTGTTGTTCAAGGAACGAGAGAAATTGTTCATCCTCTACGGTTTTACCCGATAGATTTATATTGTATTTAAGATTTCTAGATATTTGTTTAGATGAGCAACAACTATTGGTCTTTTCTAAGATAGACGTAAAAGCATGGTGAACGACCCAACGATCAATTTCAGTAATTAGATCATAGCGTTCAGCAATAGGAATAAAAGCAGAAGGTGAGATCATTTGACCAGATGGTTCAACCAAACGGAGTAAGATTTCACACAGAAAGGTTTGTGATTGAGAGAGCTTTGAGGAAAAGGTCGGAATAATTGATTGACTTAAGAGACAAAAGGAATCTTCATCGAGCGCTTGTCTTAATCTTAGACTGCGCCCTTGTTCTTTCTTTTGCTGAAGTAGTTCCAGACCATCAGGTTTGTAAATTTCAATACGGTTACGTCCTTTATTTTTAGCCAGATAACAAGCCGAATCAGCAGCTTTTAAAATGGGTGTACGATCACAGAAATGGGAATTCATCTCGACTAAACCCATACTCACCCCAATTTTAAACAACTTATTTTGCCAATTAAATCGAAAATCTGCCAAAGACTGTTGAATGTTTTGTGATATCTCATTGGCTTTATCAAGAGAGCATTGATGGAAAAGTAAGGCAAACTCATCACCCCCCAATCGAGCCAAAGTATCACCAGAGCGGATTTGAGTTTGAATCAAGTGAGTCACTTGACAAAGACAGATATCGCCAACAGAATGTCCACAGATATCGTTAACTAACTTGAAGTGATCTAAGTCAAGAAAAGCGACAACATGATGATTATTTTCCAACAGAACTGTTTCCTTGAGATGGTCAAGTTTATGTTCAAAATAATGTCGATTAACTAAACCCGTTAAGGGATCATGGTTGGCTTGCCATAATAATTCTTCGTTCAGATTTCTAAGCGCTTCATCAGAGCGCTTGCGTTGTAATTCTACTGAGGCTCGTCCTGCGAAAACTTGTAAAATTTGTTCGATGATCTCAGCCATTTCTTCATTGATTGGTTTGGTATCTAAAATACAAATATTCCCAATTGCACAATTATTCTGATCTGTCAATGCTAATCCCACATAGCTTTCTGCTGCCATAAATGACAAATCAGGATCTTCTGGAAATTTGCTTTGAATATCTTGATGACAAGAAAACTTCCCATCCGCAAGAACAATTTCACAAGGGGTTTTTAAGATAGGATAGGTAATGTTAGGCACTAACTGATCAATTTTCCAAAAGGCTAATGTTGTTAGCTGATTATCGATTAATTCTGAAATAATAACAAAGGGTTTTTCCAAGGTTTGGGCAATATAGCGGACTAAAGCCTGAAAAAAGTCCTGTCCGATTGTAGCAACAGTTCCTTCTATAATATTCTTTAAAATATTTTCTACTTTCTGACGTTCTGTAATATCTTGAACTGTACCTACCGAACGAATAGGATTTCCTTGCGAATCATAAAAGGTTTGACAGCGCTCGATCACAAATTTTATACGCTGATCAGGCATTAATAATCGATGAACAATTTCATAGGGAGTTTTATTTTCTAAATGCTGAGTATAAGCTTGGTTAACTTGAGCAATATCATCAGGATGAACCCGATTGAGAAAAGTTTGATAGGAAGGAACAAATCTTTGGGCATCAAGTTCAAAAATCCGAAAAACTTCATCAGACCAACCTAACTTGTTATTCTGATGATTAAGTTCCCAGTATCCTAATTTTGCCAATCTTTGCGCTTCTTTTAGTTTCTTTTCTGCTTCTTTTTGTTGAGTTATGTCATTAGAACAACCAATCATGCCGATGATTTTTCCTTGAGTATTTCTTAGCAGAGAAAGACGTAAATGAACATCAAGAGGTTGACCAGATTTGCAACGGATACACATACACATTTCTTTTGCCCAAATCCCCTGTTTCTGAAGGGGCGAAATCACTGATGTTTCTAGAAGCTCATGGTCTTTGGCAAAGTATAGTATTTTAATGTGTTGGCCGCTCACTTCTGAAGCGGAATAGCCAAACATAGCTTCTGAACGGCTATTCCAATGGGTAATAATGCCATCTAAGTCAGTGACAACCACTGAATCATGGATTTGCTCTAAAATACTGGATTGAAAAATTTTCTCGACTTGCTCATGTCTTTGTTCTGTAACATTAATTGCAACATCCACTGACATAGTAGTCTGTTGGTCTGGATCTAAAATGGGAGATTTTGCAGAATTTAACCTGCTTAATTCTCTGTTCTGGCTGATAGTCGGTTCTTCTTGCCTTATAATAAGAGGATTATCTTGAAGTTCACCTTGAGTATCATCAGGGGCTTTGAAGGGAGAATCTATCATTCCATGTAATTCTTTGACGGTCATCCCATAGTAATCTCTAAAGGCTTTATTAGCACAAAGCAACCGATAATTGGCTTCTTTAACAAAAACAGAATCAGTAATAGCAGCTAAAGCTTGTTGATAAATCTGTTCTTGACTGTTTAAAAGCGCTAATCGTAGCGCTTCCTCAAGGGTCTCTGAGGTGATTAATCCAACTAAGCGCTCATTATCATCAACAATTGGCAAAGGATAGTTAGAAGATTCTCCTAGATAATGAATCAATGTAAATATATCCGTTAACTGAGATTCTCGTAAGATGATCACAGATGTTTTCATCAGTTGACCAACATTCAATGAGTCTAGAGAAGAATGTAATCCTAATTCCTTTAATAGATTTTGAGGGGTGAGGATACCAATAACTACTTGATTTTCCTCAACAATCAGACAATTCAACGAAGAGTGATCACACATAGCTGCGATCGCTGTTTGAATGGGAGTGTCTGGTGATACCACTGTAGGATTTCGCAAAATGGCCGTGTGGAGGTTGGGAAACGAGATGGTCATTGGACACCTCAGAATAATTTGGTTCTGTACTGAGTAATTCTTTTCATTATCTTTATCTTAGCAAGGATTTTGTTACCGACATTCCCCACTTCAATGTTTAATCGTTAATTATAGTGCTATGCACTCATGCGCTTGTGCAGGAGGCTCCGAGTAAGCTGTCCAAGGGTTTCACAGATCGTCACTGTCAAACACCTTTTTGCGTATTGCTATAAAAGGACATGGCTATCTCTCGCTCATTATTTTAGGTATCAAAAAATTCTGCTCCCAATTCTCAATTAAAGTTCATCCCAATTGCCCATCCTACCCAATTTACTAGATTTCAGGTGTCAACTATGGGATAACACGAAAGTTTTTGAGTTAGAATGTCTTAATTATTACCTCTTTGACAGGTGGATAGTAAATTAGTCCTACAATCCATGAGGACTGACGACCTGATCACCAAAATCTTAATCCAAACTCACATTATTTGTACAATCTTTAAATCATAACAATGACAACAACCCAAATTTCTCCCCCCACCTCCATTGAACTTGCCCCTAACTATAAGATTCCCATAGCCTTGATCCTACTATCACTACCCTTAGTATTTTGGCAGCCCATTCTTAGCTTAGTAATCTCCATTTTCGGCCTCTTTTTAATGTTTCAAACAGTCCTGATCAGATTAAAATTCACAGAAAGCGCTTTAGAAGTTTATCGTTCTGAGAAAATAATTCGGTCATTTCCCTATCAAGACTGGCAAAATTGGCGTATTTTTTGGCAACCGATTCCTATTTTATTTTATTTCCGAGAAGTCAACAGTATTCATTTTTTACCCATTATTTTTGATGCCAAAACCCTACAATCTTGCTTAGAAAAGATTCCTAATCTTCCCAATGAGTAAAGAAAAATGGGGCTTAACCGTTAAAGCCATCCTGTTTTCCCTGTCAGCTAGACCGCTAGGTGACAAGAAAACGGTAGAATGATGAACTAAATCCCAATAGATTGAATACTAACAGACAACCGATTATGATTGATCAGCCTAACCTCAAAGAAGAACAACTAGAAGAAAATGAAGTTGCCCAAGCTTCCCCAGAACAACCTGAAAACGAAGGGGCTACTGTCTCCACGATTGATACTGACGGCAATCCAGTAGAGGAAGTAACACCAACTGCTTCTGATGAAAATGGGTCTTCCTCATCTACTCCTGAAGAGACGATGGATCTGTCCAATCAAGAAGTGACAACCCTACAACAAGAGTTAGAAACTGAACGTCAGCAAGGAGAAATTATTAAGAATCGTTACATTACCCTAGCGGCTGAATTTGATAATTTTCGGAAACGAACCCAAAAGGAAAAACAGGAATTAGAGAATCAAGTGAAAGGTAAAACCTTGCGGGACATCCTAGCAGTGGTTGATAACTTTGAACGAGCAAGAACTCAAATTCAACCCGATAACGATGGGGAAGCATTGATCCATAATAGTTATCAGGGAGTCTATAAAAGTTTGGTTGATAGCCTAAAACGCTTAGGCGTATCTGCGATGAACCCAGTGGGCGATCCTTTCGACCCCATGTACCATGAAGCAATGTTGCAAGAACCAACTAACGAATATCCTGAAGGGACAGTGACAGAGCAACTGGTTAGGGGGTATCTTTTAGGAGAGCAAGTATTACGCCATGCGATGGTTAAAGTTTCTGTCCCCCTAGAAGAGGAAGAAGCCAACCCGAAAGAAGAAACAGCCGATACTTCAGCTAATTAAGATCAAATTCTTAACTCCTTGTTGTCAAAGCAAAATAAATCCTTGGGTATCATAGGGATAGGGGATAACAGATTTCCCTATCCTAAGTCTAGGATATCTGCTCACCATTTAATGTCTATTCGGCAAGTATCATGGGAAAAGTCATTGGTATTGACCTCGGCACTACCAATAGTTGTGTCTCTGTTCTCGAAGGCGGACAGCCAATTATTATTCAAAGTTCAGAAGGGGGACGCACCACCCCTAGCATCGTAGGGTTTGGTAAATCTAATCAGCGCTTGGTTGGTCAATTGGCCAAGCGTCAAGCCGTGACCAATGCAGAAAATACGGTTTATAGTATTAAGCGCTTTATCGGTCGTCGCTGGGAAGAAACAGAGATAGAGCGAACTAGGGTGACTTACACTTGCATCAAAGGCAAAGATGACATGGTTAATGTGGAAATTCGAGGTCGGCAATATACCCCTCAAGAAATTTCAGCCATGATTTTGCAAAAATTAAAGGCTGATGCTGAAAATTATCTTGGAGAAGCGGTAGCAGAAGCGGTGATTACTGTTCCTGCCTACTTTACTGATGCTCAACGACAAGCAACCAAAGATGCAGGAATGATCGCAGGTTTAAACGTTCTACGCATTATCAACGAACCAACCGCCGCCGCTTTAGCTTATGGACTCGATAAACAAAATGAAGATCAATATATCATGGTCTTTGATTTAGGGGGAGGAACATTTGATGTTTCTATTCTCCAACTAGGAAAAGGGGTATTTGAAGTTCGGGGAACATCAGGTAATAATCATCTAGGGGGTGATGATTTTGATAATGGGATTGTGGAATGGTTAATCCATAGTTTTAAAGAAAAGGAAAGAATTGATCTCAGAACTGACAAAATGGCGATTCAACGCCTACGAGAAGCAGCAGAAAAGGCAAAAATAGAACTATCGAGCATGGTTAATACCAGCATTAACTTACCCTTTATTACTGCTGATGAGAATGGACCGAAACATTTAGAGATTGAACTGAATCGTTCTCAATTTGAAGAACTCAGTCGAGAGTTGATCCAAGGAACACTTGATCCAGTTAGCCAAGCAATTAAAGACGCTGAATTGGACCCCGACCAGATTAACCGCATCATCTTAGTTGGTGGTTCGACCCGTATTCCTGCGGTACAAGAACTGATTAAAGAACGTTTTCCCAATAGTCAAGTAGATCGTTCGATTAATCCAGATGAAGCGGTGGCCTTGGGTGCATCAATTCAAGGTGGGGTACTCGGTGGCGATGTGGAAGATATTCTCTTATTGGATGTTACCCCCCTATCTCTGGGGATTGAAACCCTTGGTGAAGTCTTTACCAAAATTATTGAGCGTAACACCACGATTCCCACCAGTCGTTCTGAAGTTTTTTCGACAGCAGCAGATGGACAAACCTCAGTCGAAATTCATGTCTTGCAAGGTGATCGGGCAATGTCAAGAGATAATAAAAGTCTAGGTAAGTTTTTATTGACAGGTATTCCCCCCGCACCGAGAGGTGTTCCCCAAATAGAAGTGACCTTTGAAATTGATGTTAATGGGATTCTCAAAGTAGATGCACAAGACCAAGGAACGAGGAAAGAGCAGAGTATTTTAATCAGTAATACAGGCGGGCTGAGTGCCAGTGATATTGAGCGGATGCAAAAAGACGCAGAACGGTATGCAGAACAAGATACTCGTCGGATGCAGATAATTGAACTACGAAATCAAGCTGATAGTCTATTTTATACCTATCAAGATACGCTCAAGGAAAATGGAGATTTGGTGTCAGAAGAATTGAAAGTCAGCAGTCAAGGTAAATGTGACAAACTGAAAAATGCGATCGCTAATCCATCAGTCAGTTTAGAGCAGCTACGAACCATTTTAGAGGACTTCCGCCTCGTGATCCTCGAAATCGGGACAGCTATCTATCAAGGATCTAATGCTGGGATTGACTCAGATGCAGTACGGCCTATTACAGATTGGGTGAAAATTGAGTCAATGATGACTCGACCCAAAACCAGTATTGATACTCATGCAACTCAAGCCACTCAGGCCACTCAAACCTCTGTCAATACCTCCTCTTCCTCTTACTCTTCCTCTTCTTCTGTATCAGAAGATGCCACAGTTAATTTTGATTTCGATGCTAACGATACCTTAACCCTCAGTAATCTTATTGATGATGATGATGATGATCCCCAATACGATGAGGGAGAAACTATCTCTAGTGATTATGAACCAGTTGATTAAGCAGAAAGAGGGGGAAGTGTGGGAAGTGTGGGGAGAGGGGGAAAATTTAACCATCAAAATTAGTTTGACCGA
>JBFRWQ010000020.1:0-9766 GCA_051439665.1 Microcystaceae cyanobacterium
ATCTACAGTTTCCCACTTTCCACTGCTATAGCTATTAACTCGCAGAATGAACGCAGGGTTTTAATTTTGCATCAACATTTAAAATATGGTTAATTAACCATTCCGATAAAATACCATGTATTCTAATGGCAAATTCATTTGTTGCCCCTTTTTCTTTTAATTCTTGACTTAGGCTTTGAAAGGTTTGTAAAAATTGCTGATGTGCTGCTTGGTTTGCTTCTGCAAAAGGACATTGATGGGTTGCCATACATTTTTCTTCCCGTCCAAAATGCCATTCTGCATAATACCCCATAAAAATTATTAATTTTTTAATGGCGGTTTCTCCTTTTCCTTGTTCCACTGCATCAGCAAGGTCATTTACTGCATAGAATAGCTCTTTATGTTGAGCATCTATTGATGGCTGTCCTGTACTAAAAGAGTCGTTCCATGTAAACCGTTCCATCTGTTTCTCCTAATAAGTGAGGACCTGTCAGATTGAGAATGCCCAATCTAGTAAAAGACTTTTGCGATCGCAATATTTCTCAATATTTAATTGACTGCTTTGATGGAAAGGCTAACCCGTCGTAATTTCTCATCAATATCCATTACTTTCACCGTTACCACTTGACCAACTTTAACAATTTCTTTGGGATCATTAACAAAAGAATGGGACAGTTGGGAAATATGAATTAAGCCATCTTGATGGACTCCAATATCGACAAATGCACCGAAATTAACCACATTAGTAATAATCCCTTCTAAGATCATCCCTTCTTCTAAATCGCTAATTTCATTAATGCCCTCTTTAAAGGTAGCATAAGTAAATTGTTCTCTGGGATCTCTTCCTGGTTTTTCTAATTCTTGAATGACATCTTTTAAAGTAGGAATACCGATGGTATCAGTGACAAAAGGGGTTAAATCTAAGGATTTAAGCTGAGACTGAGCTTGATTAATTTTGGTTAAATTCACCTTTAACTGTTGAGCAATCTTTTCAACCACTGCATAACTTTCGGGATGCACTGCTGTATTGTCTAATGGATTTTCTCCGTTACGAATGCGTAAAAATCCTGCACATTGTTCAAATGCTTTCGCTCCTAATTTTTTAACTTTTAAGAGTTGTTGACGGCTTTTAAATATCCCATTTTGATCTCGATAAGACACAATATTATTGGCTAAGGTAGGGGTAATCCCTGAGACAAAGGTTAATAATTTGGCTGAAGCTGTATTCAGATCCACCCCTACATAATTAACACAACTTTCTACGGTTTCTTCTAGTTTTCCTTTGAGTAACTTTTGATCCACATCATGTTGATACTGTCCGACTCCTAAAGATTTTGGCTCTATTTTAACCAATTCTGCTAGGGGATCTTGTAATCTTCTGCCAATACTAATTGCCCCTCTTACGGTAACATCTAAGTCTGGGAACTCTTGACGGGCTAAATCACTGGCTGAGTAAATAGAAGCGCCCGATTCATTGACTATTACTTTGATCGGTTTTTGATGTAAATTTTGCGATACTTCTGCGACAAACTGCTCAGTTTCTCTTGATGCGGTCCCATTTCCAATGGCAATTAATTGAATCTGATAATCAGTCATTAATTTGGCTAAGGTTGTGGCTGCTTCTTGGCGCTTCTTATCTCCTGAATGGGGAAAGATTGCCTGGTAGTGTAGAAATTGTCCCGTTTCTGATAAGATAGCTACTTTACATCCTGTGCGAAATCCTGGATCAATGGCTAAGGTTGGCTTCATTCCCGCAGGGGGAGATAATAATAATTCTCTGAGATTTACCTCAAAGGTTTTGATGGATTCTCGATCTGCCCATTGTTTGCGATCGCTTCTTATTTCCCTAATTAAAGCAGGTTTGATTAACCGATTAAAGGCATCTTTTAACATTCCTTGATAAAAGGTTTTAATTTGTGTCTCTTGGGTATTTATTTCTTGAATATCTAAATAGTTTAAAACCCAATTAAGATCAAAATCTATGTCAAAGGTCAGTATTTTTTCCGATTCTCCCCTTAGTAAAGCCAGAAAATTATGGGGAACAATCTTAGAAACAGCACGACTAAAAGAGCGATACATTTCATATTTAGTTGTTCCTTCGGCATAATCTTTTTTAATCTTAGAAATAAATACCCCTTCTTGAAAAAGGTAGTCTCTTATCGCTGATCGTAAAGTAGCTTGATCGGCGACTTCTTCGGCTAAGATATCAGAGGCCCCTTGTAAAACATCTTCAATGGTTGATAATTTATGTTCTTCTGATCTATATTTTTCTGCTTCATGAATTAAACTTTGCCCTTTTGTATCAGGGGTATTTAACGATTTAATCCACTGTGCTAAGGGTTCTAACCCTTTTTCTTTGGCAATTGTCCCACGAGTTCGTCGTTTTGGTTTATAGGGTAAATATAGGTCTTCTAGTTCTGTTTTATTGAAGCAGTTGGTAATTTTTGCTTGCAATTCTTCTGTTAATTTACCTTGACTTTTAATCGATTCTATGATAGTTGTTTTACGTTTTTCTAATTCGGTTAAGTACTGATATTTTTCCCAGATTTCCCTTAATTGTATTTCATCGAGAGACCCTGTTTTTTCTTTACGGTAACGAGCGATAAAGGGGATGGTTGCGCCTTCTATCAATAATTCTAGGGCGTTGTCCACTGACGAACGTTTAAGGGACAATTCAGAAGCAATAAGGGTTGATAAATTAGACATTACAGCTAAACGCAGAATGAAGAATGAAGAATGAAAAATGAAGCTGATAGTAAAGAGGTAATAACTAAGCTGTTAAGCATCTAAACTAGGTTAAATATCAGACAAAAGTATTTAAGATTTACCCAGTTTAAATACGTCTTAGCTGATCAACTATTAACTATCAACTATTAACTATCAACTATTCAGTGCTACCTGTGCTTTGCTCACCTGTAATAGCTTGGAATTTCTCATCACCAATCGCTGCTTGTACTGCACCTTCTAATTCGTGCATAACATTACGATTTAGTTCAAACGCATAATTGGCTTCTTCGACAATTTTTTGCGCTGTTGGTTCATCAATGGGAAGACTATTTAAGGCATCCCGATATTGCATCTTAAAGGCTTTTTGTGCGTCAAAGTCAGGAAGTTGATCAAACTCATAGAATTTTGTCCCTTGATCTTCGGGTAAGTCCATTGCTGACCGAACAATGCGTTTTAACCCTTGTCCCCCTGATAAATCCCCTAAATAGCGTACATAAGCGTGGGCAACTAACAATTCAGGACTGGTTTCGGAAAGCGCTTTTAATCGTTCTGCATAGATTTTACCTGCATCTGAAGGATGGATTTCAGCTTGCCAGTTATCACCGTAATAATAGGCAAGATCCTGTTCTAATTGGGCTTTACGATTCAATACAGGGAAATAAATCTTTCCTGCGACAGGATGATCCTGATGACGAGCTAATTCTGCTTCTAAGGTCGAGTAAACAAAGTAAAAGTTAGCCAAAAGCTGACGAAATGGATCAGGTTCGACAATTCCTTTGAGAAAACACTTCATAAATGCCGTATTTTCCGACATTGTATGGGATTTTGCTGTTCCAGTGCGGAGTTGAGTAGCTAATTCTTGAGTCATAAGAGACAAGGAGATTGTATCAGGTATGGTTGTTGGGCTTTAGCCCTTTGTTAACTTCAAGTTCGTAGTGAGGGCTTTAGCCCTCATTTTCGCCCTAAAGGGCTTACTACATCTTAACTATTCGCTGAAATTGAGCCAATCTTGAGGTTTAAGGAAAGTTTCATATAATTGGGCTTCCCTTGTATTAGCTTCTGGCTGATAGTTATATTCCCAACGAACCAGAGGAGGTAAGGACATTAAAATAGATTCTGTCCGTCCATTGGTTTGCAGACCAAAGATTGTTCCTCGGTCATAAACTAGGTTAAATTCTACATAGCGCCCCCGTCGATAGAGTTGGAAATCACGTTCACGATCGCCATATTCCATTGTCCGACGTTTTTCAGCAATGGGAACATAACTATCTAAGAAGGAATAACCACAGCTTTTGGCAAACTCAAAGATATCTTCCCAACTAGACTGAACTTTACCAATTTGTTGACTATATTTGGCTGCTTCCCCTTCAAGGTTGGGTCCACGATATAATAATCCGTTACCATCTTGATAATCAAAGAAAATACCACCTACCCCTCTGGTTTCTTGACGATGTTTTAGGTAAAAATATTCATCACACCAGCGCTTGAAAGCAGGGTAATATTCTGGGTTATGACCATCACAAGCTGCTTTAACTGTACTGTGAAAGTGTTTGACATCTTCAACGAAGGGATAGTAAGGAGTCAGATCAATTCCTCCCCCAAACCACCAAACTGGACCCGCTTCAAAGTAGCGATAATTGAGGTGAACGGTAGGAATGTAGGGATTGCGGGGATGAAGTACCATTGATGTTCCCGTTGCGAAGAAGCGATGACCTGCTGCTTCGGGGCGCTGGGTTAGGATAGAAGGGGGTAAATGATCGCCCCAAACTTCGGAATAATTAACCCCTCCTTGTTCAAAAACGCCTCCATCTCGGATGACACGGGAACGGCCACCTCCTCCTTCTGGTCTTTCCCATTGATCTTCTATAAATTTCGCTTTACCGTCTAGCGCTTCGAGTCCTGCACAGATTGTGTCTTGTAAATCTTTAACAAAGTTTTTTGCACGTTCTCTTGAGTCTTGTGGGGGAAGGCTATAACCTTGCTGGGTTTCGGGTTGAGAACTGGCAACAGTTACACTCATTCGCTAATTCCTCTTTAACGATTTGGGGTTAATCACGGTTGGATATGGCTGCTACGATTGATCCAACCATTGGTTTATAGCGTTGCACCTTACAGTTAATGGACTATTGATGAGGGTTACGGTCTTCTCATCATTGGGGATGTCTTTTCCCTGATTCCTTCTTCTGTGTGTTTTTAGCTACAAATTCTAGTTTACACCCAGGGTCTTTTCTAAAAACTGGTTACAGAATTTCTTAATATTTGGCAATAAAGATAGAATGGTTAAAATATTCAGTATCGCTTGATCACGGAGAATCTTTAGATGAATCAAAAAGAAAAAGCAGGAATTTATGAGACAGATTATTATCAATGGACAATTGAACAGGCTCAAGCCATGAAAGAGCAAAATTTAGCTATATTAGACTGGAATAACATCATAGAGGAGATTGAATCGTTGGGACGGAGTGACTATAGTGCAGTGGCTAGTCTATTGATGAGACAGATTGAACATCGTTTAAAAATAGACTACGCTAACCAACCTCAAACCCATCGCTATTGGACGGCTGAAATTGTTACGTTCAAAAAG
The DNA here is from genome assembly GCA_051439665.1 of Microcystaceae cyanobacterium. Taxonomy (GTDB): domain Bacteria; phylum Cyanobacteriota; class Cyanobacteriia; order Cyanobacteriales; family Microcystaceae; genus JBGTGT01. The sequence continues at coordinate 5,291 of JBFRWQ010000020.1, forward strand.
AATATCAAACGACGTATTAGCCCCTCAATGAAACCCAAATTAGAAAGAGAACTTCCTGACATCTATCAGGATGCAGTGGAGATTGTCTTGGCTAAGTATGATCTAACCCTTCCCGTAATTTGTCCCTATTCTCTAGAGGACTTACTTCCCTAATTCATGAAGAATATCTGCTGAGGGAATTCCTGCTTTAATCAGTAGAGGCGTTAGTCCTTCTTCAAAATTATCATCTTCAATCACAATTTTTCCATTACTTAAACGGGCATGAAAGAGAATTGTATTGATCCATTTTTCTTGTTCCCATCCTGTCATAATAATTAAAAACTGTCCTGATTCTTGATCGCAAACTGCACTAAGATTAAGAGATTTTAATAATAGTTTTGTTTTTGATTCTTTCCTGAGAACTTTGGTTAATATGTCACCATAGTTTATTGAGTTAGCCATTGTAAAGTCACCTCTTTATTAGGATCATAAATAATTAAGTTGATCTTATTGCGCTTAATCACAAGTTGAAAAATTGGTTTTTGAAAGTGCTTTAAATAAATAGCTTTACTAACAGCAAGAAAAAGGGTTCGTTCAGGTTGCTGTGATTCTAATGCCCATTTATATAGTTGAAGCTGTCCTATTGTTTTTTCTAGTTCACTGATGACTGAAGGTGAATCAAAGTCTTTGACTTCAACGGCTATTTTATGACGATCTTTTTCTGCTGTCAGAAACTTCTCTGCTCCGAGATCAGCTTTGAGTAATGTTTGCTCTAATATTAACACTAGGGGATCATCAGTAATGATCCAACCCTCTTTTTCTAAAGTTCGACACAATGACGAATGCAAGCTGTCTCGTCTAGACATTGATACAGAGATTTTAAGAATTTAACTTAAAAGTGATACCCCTCTTATCATAGCATTATTTAGTTTTTACTGAAACTTATACCTAAACGTCTAACTTTATAAATTTCATTTATAATACTAATGGTAAATAATTCGACCCCCTTCGGGGGAAAGAAAAGAGGGGAAGAGGAAAAAAGAATAAAGGGCTAAGAAGTCCTCCCGACACCACACACCACACGGAAACCGATTAAGAGGTTGCGGTAGTCGCAGGTACCGTTGCCGCGATACGCCGAACGGCAATTAAGAGGATTGAAGCCCCAAGAACCGCCACGGAGTACAACGCACTTCTTATTTCCGCCTTTGTAAGAACTACCATCTGTCGGCGTACTGCTATAGTTATCGTCATAATCATCTTCACACCATTCCCACACATTCCCGTGCATATCGTATAATCCCCAATTATTAGGTTTCTTTTGTCCCACTGGATGAGTTTGACCATTAGAATTAGAGTCATACCAAGCATAGTCTCCTAATTGAGCCTTATTATCGCCAAAACACCATTTACCTTGATTTCCCGCTCGACAAGCATATTCCCACTGCGCTTCACTAGGTAACTGATAGATTTTTCCTGTTCTTTCTGATAATTTACGACAGAATTCTTGTGCATCCTGCCAACTGACAGTTTCAACAGGCTTATTTTTCCCTTTAAAATAAGAAGGATTATTGTTCATCACTGCTTGATATTGGGCTTGAGTAATCGGATATTTACCCAGATAAAAAGCTTCTAAAACAACATTATGTATAGGCTTCTCCCTATCACGTTCATTACTCCCCATCATAAAATTTCCTGCAGGTATTAATACCATTTCCAAATTAACACCATTTCCCAAATCTTCTCTAATCATTTCCTGTAGAGGCGCAGGGCTTGCACCCACCCTTGATTTACTACTCTGCGCAACATTGACATCAATTATATCCTCAGAAGAATCTGGTAATATCTCTTGCGACTGCACTAAATTTAACCCTAAATTACTCACTAATTCCCCTAATTGGCCATCAACATGAGCATTAATTTTCCCCACAGCATCCCTTATATTAACCCTATCTAATACCTCATCTTTCACATAATAACTGGGTTGATGTTGATTTTTTACCTCTCTTACCGCCTCAAATGTCCCCCTTAAATTTGCTTGTTGACCATAACTTGATATTTGAAAATCAAGAATACTATTTGATACCTGATCTATTCTCGCCGTTCCCGATTGATTAGTCATAATATCCTCCACCAAAACCTTAATATTATCGGCTGATTTAGCTAAATCCTCATCTACTTTAATCACCTCATCCCCCAATTGCTTCAAATGACCGAATAAATCCCCTAATGTACGGTCAAAATTAAGCGCTACTTTGGCAAGTTCTTCAGCTTCTTGTCTGACTTTTGCCATTTTTAAACGAACCGCATAATGACGCTTTTTCTTGCCTAATTCTCCTAGCACCCCTTGTAAAACTTCTTTTTGTTTATCTTGACTTTCTGCTAACAGCTTCAATCCCGTACTAAAAATTTGTGCCTGTTCTAACATTAACAAACCAGCATTCTCAGTCAACTTTAAGGTAATTAATAGCTCTCGTTTATCTTCCCGTAACTCCTCAGTAGAAATCCCTTCTTGTTGGAGTTCCATTAACTCTCTCTCTCTCTAGAATATTTTGACACTGATTCATCACAATCTTTTTAATTTCATTGGCTAACTGCACAAAGAAATTCTGATAAATATCTTGATTATTTTGTAATAATTTGATATAATAATCATAGTCTTTGACTAGCGCTTCTAGTTCTTGAAATCTTTCTTCAAACCCTAATTCTTCTATTTGCCTTCCAATGCCCAAAAAGCCACCTGATACTTGCCTTTGTCCACTTTGAATCAACTGCTGACGGCTTTTAATATCACCCCGAACTTCTTCAAATTTAGGATCGTTTAAATCAGGTAATTCGTAGGTTTGACGATAGATTTTAATCTTCCGAGTAGAATGAGTCATGACGTAAGGAGATGAGTACCCTTCTTAATATAACCGATCTTACCAAAATTGAGAATTATATCCGATACACAATAATCTGATCATTGAGCTATGATAGAGGCAAAATCACAATTAGACTGCACTCTCACAAAATGGCTAACTTACCTGATACTCCCAAACCAGAACCCACTCTAATAGATGTCCTTGAAAGAATTGATAACCTTTCTACGGAAGTAAAGCAGCTTTCCAATTCTTTAAAACAGCTTTCAACTTATGTAAAAAGAATTTCTACTGATATGAAGCAATTTGAGGAACAATTTTCTGATTATCATCAAGCAACCCAATGGATGGTACGGTTAGCATTTACCCTCATTGCCAGTGCAACTATTACTGTTATTCTTACTTCAGTATTGAAATAAGCAAAAATGGTTATTTCTAATTGATTATTTTCTCTGAAATAAGTTCAAATTAGGCTTTTATTCTGGTGAAATAAATAGATTGTGGTCAAAATTACAACCTGTGTCAGGTTAGCAGCAGCTAAATAACTAAAACTCTCCTGAGTTAACAAACATCAAGAGAGTCTAAGTAGTTCTTAAATCTAGGCTATAATGAATGATAACACATTCTTGGATTTACGTGACAATTGGAATTGGAACAAAGCCAAGTCAAATTGATGTTAGCCCCACGTCGAGACTATCAACTGAGATTAGTCTGACTGGCTTATAATCGACTGCATTTCGCCAAACTATAACCCGACTTTGAACCATACCACTTTTCTAAGCCCGAATTCAGGTTAGCTAGGTTTAATTTTTCTTTTACTAATGCGTCGCCAAAATCCTTTAACTACTTTAAATTGAGCGAATACGTGTAAGATAATAAATGCTAAAAAAGTATAAGCGAGCCAAAAATGAATGTTTCGACCTAAATCTACTAACTCACTATTCTCAGGGAATAAATCTGGTAAGGTAACACCAAAAAAGCGGACATTATCCTTTTTAAAGGAGTTAGAGAAAAAGAAGCCACTAATAGGAACAGCCCACATAAATAGATAAAGAAAAGTATGCAGAGCTACTTTTTGCATCCATTGAGGACTATACTTGGGCAATCGCTTAGTATATTTTTTCCACCACACTCGTAATAGAGTTAAAATTCGCCAAGTTAATAAAGCCATTGTCAACGCTCCTACAGATTTATGGAAATCATAAAGAAGGTTTCGTCCCATGACTTCTCTCGGCAACCGTGACATAAAAGCACCAACCATAAATAGGATAATGTAACAATAAAACATCCACCAATGGGTTGACATTAAATTTTGGTAAGCAGAATTTTTTCTCGGTTTGCTTGTTTTTGAAGCTTGAGCCATGATTTTCCCTCAAGTTATTTTTCCTTGATACTATTTCACGTTAAATTAGTATCTATTTAAGCCATCTAATTTTCGTTCAACCACTAATAAGTAAGAACGGTCATTGATAGTATCAGGTGAAAGACGACCTTGTGCGATCGCTGCTGATACTAGAGATTCGGCAGTAACTTTACCTGAATTAACAGCGATGATTAAACTTTTGGCACTAGGAATCCCTTGATCAGCTAAAAATCCTTGATAAGCGATCCCAACAAGGTTGAAGGGTTGAGTTGGATA
>JBFRWQ010000021.1:0-5681 GCA_051439665.1 Microcystaceae cyanobacterium
CCACTTTTCCTATTCAAGAGCAAGCCATTCAAGGGGATTGGAATTACAAACTCTCTCCCGTTTATACCATAGGAATCTTAGACTTTATCTTTGATGATCATAAAAATGACCCGAACTTTTATCATACCGTAGAATTAAAAGACCAAAACTGTGAAGTATTTTACGATAAGTTAAGATTTATATACATAGAGTTACCAAAGTTTCAAAATACCTTAGAAGAATTGGAGACAAATTTTGAGAAATGGCTCTTTTTATTCAAACATTTATCTCAATTAGATACTCCACCAGAGACGTTGCAAGAAGGAGTATTTAATCAATTATTTGAACTAGCAGAAATTGCTCAATTTTCTCCAGACGAACAAAGAGCCTATCAAAATAGTCTAAAATATTATAGAGATTTGAATAATGTGGTAGAAACGTCAAGACAGGAAGGAAAACAGGAAGGAATCAAAGAAGGAGAAAGTAAGTTAGTTATTCGCCAACTTCAACGACGATTAGGAGACATTCCTGAGAGAATTCAAGAAATAATTAGGGGGTTATCTGTTGAACAATTAGAAGACCTTGGCATCGCTTTATTAGACTTTAATAGTCAATCAGATTTAACTAATTGGCTTGCTAAATAAAGAGCAAGTATTTTAATATACAAAGTGATCACTCAATCTTCAATCTTAACCGCCGTTCCAATCGCAGTAATTAATAACAATGCTCCTGTGTCATCAACATTAATTGTTCCTGTATCAACTTGCACCCCCACAATAGCATTTGCACCTAACTTGGCCGCCCGTTTTTCTAATTCCTTAATTGCATCAGCTTGTCCTTTTTCAAATACTCTTTCATAACTTCCCGTGCGTCCACCAATCATATCCCGAAAGCTGGCAAAAAAGTCCCTAAATACATTAGTGCCATAGATGACTTCAGCCGTCACAACACCTAAATATTGTTCAATCATTACGCCTTGAATTTCGTGAGTAGTGGTAACAATCATGAGTAAATTTCCTCGTTGTTTAAGATAACTTTTGCCAGACTTGTTGGGAATAGGAGCGTGGAAAGGATTCAGGATGGAAGATTTCCGTTAAAATCTCTAAGGAATTGAGTAATCGTTGACTCGGACGGTTGAAATAAGCATTCCCATCCGTGATGTATGTTTGTCCATTTTGAACAGCATCAAGAGAAGACCATTCAGGTTTTTCAGTTAAAGCGAGCGCTTCGAGTTGGGTTCGTTGGAGGTCGAAACAACATGGCATTAGAATGATTAGATCAGGGTTAGCATCTTGAAGCTGGTCAAAGGAAATGTAGGATGAGGGATGACCTGAGCGACTTAGTAGCGCTTGACCACCCGCTTGTTCGATCAATTCAGGAATCCATGTTCCGGCAGCCATCAGGGGATCAAGCCATTCTAGGGCAACGACAGTGGGTTTAGGGTCAATCGTTTGGGTTTTATCATTAATGGCTGTTATTTTTGCTTTAATGCTCCCAATAACCTCTTTACTTGCCACACCTAAGCCCATCGCTGCTTGTTCAATACTTTGCCATACTTGGTTTAAGCGATTGGGTTTCAGAGAAATTAGGGTGGGAGGCGCTTCAAAATACTGATTGACAGCTTGTTCAACCATTGGGAAACTAACAGCACAAACATCACATTGATCTTGTGTAATAATGTGTGTTGGTTGTAGATTTTTGATGATATCTAATTTGAGTTGATAGATACTGATCGCTGATTCAACTAATGCTTTGACACTTTGATCAATTTGGGAGCTGGATGCAGTGGTATTTAGTTGAGCTAGGGTACAAACAGGTAATTCTTGAATTTGAGGGGGATAATCGCATTCATGGGAACGTCCCACTAAAGCGTCTTCTAATCCTAATGCTACGACGATCTCTGTCGCACTAGGCAATAAAGAAATGATTCTAAGAGGGGAAGAATAAGACATGAAGCAAGGGACTTAGTAATTAGGTTAAGGTTATTTAATTCAATTATTGACCACAAGAGTTGGTTATTTTGCCCAACCATTCCTTAATCGTTTGAATTTGGATTTGATCCATCAATGCAGGTGCGTGTCCAACCTGATCAAAATGAACAACATTCATCTTAGGTTTTTGACTTTGCATCTCTTTAATAGTTGCTGGTAATAATAAATCAGACTGATTTCCATGCAGTAATAAAATAGGACAATTTAAAGGTTGCCAGAGTGCCGCTAGGTCAATATCTTGTATCTTACTTATATCTCGCAAAGGATAACCAATATTAGGGTCATAATTAAGTTGATACTGTCCATCTGGTAACAAAGTAACACTATTTTGAGCTAACTGTTCCCATTGTGCATCACTTAATTGACCAAATCCTGTGTAATTGCGTCTAATATGTTGTTCCACTGCGGTAAAATCAGGGAGTATGCGATCGCCGATCAAAAGATATTTAGCAATCCGTTGCAAAGCATCTTTGGGAATAAAGCTTCCTACATCATTTAAAATTAATCGTTTGATGGTTGAAGGAGATTGAAAGTTCAGCAACATGGCAATGATTCCTCCCATTGATGTTCCTAACCAATCAACTTGAGTAATTTCTAAGTGCTTTAATAAGGTTAAAATATCTTGAACATAATGTAGATTATTATAATTTTCAGCATGGGTTAACCAGTCGCTTTCTCCCCTTCCCACTAGATCAGGACAAATAATACGATAGTCTGAAGCTAATACTGGGGCTAAGGTCTCAAAATCTCGACCATTACGAGTCAAACCATGTACACAGACTAAAACTTTGTCATTGTTGGGATCACCCCATTGCCAATAGGCCATCTCATAGGTTTCATTAGGATGGGAGCAAGTAATTTTTGCTAGTTTCATTGTCTTTAACTGATTTAGGAGAAATAAGTTCCAAAAAATTTAATTTTTTATAATTGCTGTTACTTCTAAAATAAAAATGTGCAGTCTGAATTTATTATAGCCTGTGTATCGCCTAATCATTGAACCTGAGCAACAACAAGACCAAAAGATTGAACTAACCCCTCAGCAATGCCATTATTTACGGGGGGTTGTTCGTTTGCAAAATGGCGATCGCTTTCTCAGTTTAAACGGTCAAGGGAAAATATGGCTCACAGAATTAAAAGCTCAATCTGGTCAAATTCTTGAAGAAATCGCAGAAAACAAAGAATTAACCCTACCGATTAGCTTAATAGTTGCCCTTCCCAAAGGCAATGGTTTTGATGACATTGTGCGTTGTAGTACAGAATTGGGAGTGACAACCCTAATTCCCGTCATCAGTGAACGAACCCTGTTAAAGCCCAGTTCCCGTAAAATAGAAAGATGGCGTAAAATTGCCATAGAAGCAACTGAACAATGTGAGCGTCAAATTGTTCCCTCTATTCAAGATCCCCTTGACTTAGTATCTGCGCTCAAAACCGTGAGCATAAGTAACTTGCAGACTTATTTGTGTGTCACTCGCCATAATGTCCCTAATTTGTTCACTTATCTCCAAAAAAAACCCTTAAATCCCCTATTGATTGCCACTGGACCCGAAGGAGGATGGACAGAAAAAGAGATTCAAGCGATGCTAAAAGAAGGTTTTACTGCTGTTTCTCTAGGAAATCGTATTTTAAGAGCCATTACCGCCCCGATTACTGCCCTATCCCTTGCCAGTGCAGCCTTAGATAGTTTAACTGATGAGTCTTTGAGGAAAACAAAATGCTAGAAGAATTAGCCACTGCAATTAAACAAGAAGATTATATCACCGCCAACGAGATGGTGAATGATTTGCAGGAAAATGACCCCTTAAATCCTTGGATTAACTTCTATCTAGCCCGTCTTCAGGAAGCAGAAGGCTCTTATCATAATGCTCATGCTGCTTATTTAACCATTCTACGCACTTCTTCTCATGCCAAGATTATCGCCCAAGCCCGTCAAGGAATCAAACGGCTGGGGGAATTACAAGATAACCAGAAACAAGTGGCACAAAATCAACGGGAAATCGCCATTAACCAGGCAATGGAAGCTCCAGAGAACCGTAAAACAGGCTTTTTAATTTTAGAAAAGATGAAAAGTGAAGATAAACAAGCTGCTGCCAAAGAATTCGCTAAAATTATGGACATCGATGCCTATTCTGCCGTTTTAAAACTCCCTACTCGTTCATGGCGATTATACACCACTGGTGCGATCGGAAAACTTAATATTTACGCTAAAGATTTAAAAACAGCGAAGATTCCTTGTTTTACTGTTCCTCTAGATGCTATCCAGCAATTAAATATTTATCCTGTTCTTTTCATTGAATCCATTAAACCTGAAGTTACCATTGTCTATGAACCTTTTAAAGGACAAAGGGATATTTTTACCTTCCAATGGTCGGATGTCAGTCAAAGGGTAGAAGGAATGTTACCCATTTTTGAGGAATGTTTAGAAAAGGGACTAAGGGGAAAGTTAGTGCGCAAAACGAAGATTTTGGACTATGCTAAGTTTTATGATCTTCATTTGCCCAAATATCAGCTTATTATCCGTTTTTGTGACCATATATACAAGTTTAACCAAGGATATTCCCTGATTTCAGACACAGACAATGCTAATAATACGACGATTCAAGATTACTGGATACATTTTAGAAATTTTATGAGCCGAAACTTACCCGATCAACCGATTTGGTCAGATTTTACCCCCTTTGCTGAAACAGCTAAGGATTTTGGGGAAGCGCTTAAACAAATTGAGCCACACATTAATCTTCTAAGACGGGAAGATAGTTTGTGGGATCCTGCTTTTATGCTTTATAGTGGGTTGGCGTTTTTTAGATGATTAGTCAATTTTAGGGTAAATAATCGAGAATATCTGTGGATTTAGACAAAACATATAAACTGCCATCTCCCCCTCGGCCAATGCGTAACTGCTCATCAAGATAGGTAATATCAAAAGTGGGAATTCGTCCCACTGGATTTCTGGCGGACACCACTTTAAATGGGTTCAATTGAGGGGTATTCATTCTCCCTAGTTCAGAAATAGCCAAATAGCGCTGCTCAAAATTGATATTGAGTCGTTTATCTGTCAGTCCCTCTTTTTTCTCCCCTTCAAAGGTGGCGGTTACTAAGACATAACCTGATATGAGTCCTAATGTATGTTTGACTAATGCTAGGTTATAAAACGATTGATTAGCTAAATTAATCACCTGATAAACTTTTCCCACCCGTAACCCCCACTTTAATCCACTCAATGCACGAATTTCCCTTGCTGTTGAGTATTGTAGTAACCATGTTCCCTCTAAGAGGTAAGGTTTATGACGTAGGGGATAAAGAGTAGGGTTTTTTGCTTCTAGGGCTTCACATTGCTTTTGTATTTGCTTATTTTCACGATCTGTTAGGTCTAAATCGCTGATAGGAGAGTCGAATGCTAATTGAGTGGGTGTTTTTAGCTGATTAATGCTAGAAAGCAGTTGAGGAATCGCTAATTGGGAAGAAATCAAAGGATTAACCCTCATAAGAAAATTTGATCACTTTTATTATGCCTGATTTGGTGGGTCTGTTTTTGATGCTTTAGAAAATCATCCTATTGAACTGTTTTACCTAATTTTGTGCATTAAAATGGGGCTTGTGTTGGGCTAAAGCCCTTACTACGAACTTAATGTTATTTCTCTCACTCTAGATTTTCTACGATGAAACATTCCATTCAACCTTATACCCCTGATAAACTTTATCAAATTCTGATCG
>JBFRWQ010000022.1:0-4395 GCA_051439665.1 Microcystaceae cyanobacterium
AAAATTTTCAACTTTTCGGGAATCTATTTTTTCCCACTGTAGGGATAGGTGTCATTGAAATCAATTTTAGGGACTGTCAAGCTCACACAGCACAACTTAACAAAACGATAACTAATGCTTGTTTATTTTGTTGAGTGGCCTGGGCAAGCTAGAACTGCACCCTCCTAGATCTCCAATCTTCTGTCTTTACAAGAGTTTTTGCTATGTCACCTAATTCCTACGCCTCTACTTCTACATTACCTTCCTCCCAAGAAGAAGACCTTTTTACCTTGAAAATTCAAGGAATCGATGTGGCTGAAATGCCAACTCGTCAACGGATGACTACTGATTCGGTTCGTCTCTACTTACAAGATATTGGACGAGTCCCCCTACTAGCAAAAGAAGAAGAGGTCTCAAAAGCACAACAGATTCAGCGCTATATGGCGCTAGTGGAAAAACGTAATACAGCAGTAGAAAATAAAGATCCTGAGATATTAGCGTTTGTTAAGGTTCTCACCATTCACGATCAATTAGTCTCTCATATTGGTCATCGCCCCTCTATTGAACGATGGGCAAAAACTGCTAATTTAACTGTGACTCAATTGCGACGAACCTTGGCAACTGGTAAGAAGAAATGGAGTCAACTAACTAACCTAACGGTTAAGGAATTAGAGCAGGTGGAAAAAGAGGGGACGATTGCTAAAGAACAAATGATTAATGCTAATTTACGCCTAGTGGTATCAATAGCCAAAAAATATCAAAATCGAGGATTAGAGTTACTGGATTTAATCCAAGAAGGGACATTAGGGTTAGAAAGAGCAGTGGAAAAATTTGACCCCACCAAAGGATATCGTTTCAGCACTTATTCCTACTGGTGGATTCGTCAAGGGATTACACGAGCGCTCGCCACTCAAAGCCGCATGATTCGTCTTCCCGTTCATATTACAGAGAAATTGAATAAGATTAAAAAAATACAGCGTCAAGTCAGCCAAGAGAAAGGACGGATGCCAACCGTTACTGAAATTGCCCAAGAACTAGAAATTACGGCGGAACAAGTCAAAGAAGTCTTAACCAAAGTTCCTCGTTCTGTTTCCCTTGAAATTAAAGTAGGTAAAGATCAAGATACGGAATTGGTAGATTTATTAGAAACAGAAGATCTTTCTCCCGAAGAAAGTCTGATGAACGAATCATTACGCCGAGACTTACACAATTTACTCTTAGATTTAACCAAGCGTGAACGGGAAGTGATTGAATTACGCTATGGATTTGGCGACGGTACATCTTATTCCCTTGCTGATATTGGTCGTAACCTAGAATTATCACGGGAACGAGTGCGTCAAATAGAAGCCAAAGCCTTACAAAAACTACGTCAACCTCGCCGTCGTAACCTAATTCGGGATTATTTTGAAGCGCTCACTTAATTTCAGGTATTAGGCATTGTTATTGGGCTTTAGCCCCAACACTTTAATAAGTCAGATTTGATTTGGTAAGATAGCGTTCTTCTGTTGGAAACAACAGGAGTTTTTTTTATGAAGGCAGGAGGCAGGAGGCAGGAGGCAGGAGTTAGAAGCAAATAAAAGATCAGAGTCTTTAACTATGGCCATTTAAGCAGATTTGATATAATTTATAATTTAGGATTCATAATTTAGGATTCATAATTTATAATTTATAATTCATAATTCATAATTCATAATTCATAATTCATAATTCATAATTCATAATTCATAATTCATAATTCATAATTTATAATTCATAATTCATAGATAGGAGTTTACTTTGCCAGATACAACAATTAAGTCAATCCTAACGAAATTACGTCACCTAACCCAACAAGAGATTCAAGCCTCATGGCGCTACCATACAGAATCTTTCTTAAATTGGGAGCAATTACCACAACAATTTGAAACCTTACCCCTTGTTACCCTCAATGACAAGGGAGCTATTATTTGGGAAAAAGGACAACAAACTCGTTGGTTTATCCAGAAATTAATCCTTCCTTCCCATCTCAATAACTATCCAGTTGAAGGATTAACCCTACGCTTAAAGTTAACATGGTGGGCAGAAGATGCTAAGATTTACCTCAATCATCAATTAGTCCAAGAAGGCGATTTATTTGACTCAAGCACTCGCCTATTATTAACCCCTTCTGTTACCCCTCATCAAGTAATTTGGATTGCCCTACGTCTTGTCAGTCCAAATCATGATATAGGGGGACTAATGGAGTCTAGACTCTTGTTTGAAAAAGAAAATGATACCTTTCCTGAACCAAGTTTTGTCGCTGATGAATTAACGATCTTATCTCAATATTTAGAAGCATTTAATCCTTCTCATTTAGATGATTTTACAGCGCTTTTAAAACAAATTGATTGGCAAATTCTCCCCAATAGAGCAAAATTTGATTTACAGCTTAATCAGCTAAAAAACGAAATAAAACCTTATGCAGAAGCATTAAAAGACCATAACTTCAATTTACTCGGTCATGCTCACTTAGACATGGCATGGTTATGGCCGCTATCAGAAACATGGGACGCAGCCCAACGCACCTTTCAATCAGTATTGCACTTACAAGCATCATTTCCATCCCTTCTATTTGGTCATACAAGCCCCCTTCTTTACCAATGGATAGAAAACAATCGTCCTGACCTATTTAAAGGGATTCTCAAGGCTTATAAAGCAGGGAAATGGGAGATTTTAGGAGGGATGTGGGTCGAACCTGATACAAATTTATTATCAGGAGAATCATTAGTGAGGCAATTATTATATGGACAACAGTATTTTAAAGAAAAATTTGGTGAGATAGCAAAAGTCGCATGGTTAACTGATACCTTTGGCTTTACTTGGCAATTACCCCAGATTTTAAAGCAAGGGGGGATTGATTACTTTGTGACGGGAAAACTCCATTGGAATGATACCACAGACTTTCCTTATGGTTTGTTTAAATGGCGATCGCCTGATCAAACCGAGATGATCACTTTGATGTCTCCCCCTAATGTAGCAGGGGTAATGGATACCAATCCCTTAGTTATGATCAATTATGGGATTAAATGGCGACAACAAACCCAATTAAAAGAAATCTTCTGGTTACCTGGTGTGGGGGATCATGGTGGGGGGCCAACACGGGATATGTTGCAAGTCCAAAATCGTTGGCAAAATTCAGACTTTTTCCCCAAGATTCAATTTTCAAGCGCTAATGACTATTTAACAAAGGTGACGAATAATCCTGAATTATTACCTGTTTGGCAAGATGAATTGTATTTAGAACTTCATCGAGGTTGTTATACTAATCATGCTGATCAAAAATTTTATAATCGTCGTTGTGAAAACTTATTATATCAAGCCGAACTTTGGTCATCTTTAGCAACCATCATTGATCCCAATTATCTTGATCGCAAAGAAGACATTGAAACAGCATGGAAGCAAGTCTTATTAAATCAATTTCATGATATTTTGCCAGGTACATCTATCCCTGAAGTCTTTATTGATGCTAACCGAGATTGGCAACAAGTACAAAGCATTACCCAATCTATTTTAACAGACGCTTGGCAAGCGATCGCTACTCAGATTAATGTCCCCTTTCCACCCCATCAAAATGCCAAACCTCTTATTATATTTAATAGTTTAAATTGGCAGCGCTCTGATCTTATCACTCTAGATGTTAATTCAGATCAATCCTATTCAATTTATGATCTTAACGGAGAGAAATTAGAAACACAAATAACCAGCGATCATCAATTATTATTTTATACCTCAGATATTCCTTCCATTGGCTATAAATTATTTTGGTTAGTAGGAGAAGAGCAAGCACTGTCTGAGAGTCTGACTGATTTTCCCCAAGATTTTATTTTAGAGAATACTTTAATCAAAGTTAAGGTGAATATTGAGACAGGAGAATTAGAGAGTATGTGGGATAAAGTTCAGCACAAGGAAATCTTAGCAGATGCAGGAAATAAACTACAATGCTTTCAGGATCAAGGACAATATTGGGATGCTTGGAATATTGATCCTAATTATGAAAATTATCCTTTAGATCCTCCTACTTTGCAATCAATTGAATGGCTAGAAAAAGGGTCATTACAATCAATAATTAGAGTCATTAAATCCTTTAATAAATCTACTATTACCCAAGATTATATTTTACAAGCACATTCTACTATTTTAACTATTAAAACTCAAGTTGATTGGCAAGAAACCCATGTTTTATTAAAAGCTGCATTTCCTTTACAATTAAACAGTGACGTTGCATCCTATGAAATTCCTTGCGCTACTATTCAGCGGCCAACTGTGGGAACAACCGATGCAGAAAAAGCGAAATGGGAAGTCAGCGCTTTAAATTGGGCAGATTTAACCGATGAGAGTCAGAATTATGGAGTAAGTTTATTAAATGATTGTAAATATGGTTATGATAGTAAACCCAAT
>JBFRWQ010000023.1:0-3955 GCA_051439665.1 Microcystaceae cyanobacterium
CTGTTTTATTGCTTACTGTCGCACACAAAGCAAAATTGGAAGCAATTAACATCGATTCAACAATTAATCCTGCTAATGCTAGGGACTCTCTTAGTGCAGCAGCGAGAAGGGGTTGTAAGTTACTTTCAACTGGTTCATCGGGTAAAATAAAGTCATCGGGTAGCTTGTCCCAAGTAATCTTTGGTAAAGTTTTAGAGGAATGGAGTTTTACGGCGGTCATTTCGGTTATCAGTGAATGATGTATTAGCGCTCTTGACTCTATGGTAATAAAAAAACTTTTTAACTATTAACTATACACTTCATTGACTATATTTTGTATTTGATAGTAACTGGTTATAGGTAACTGAAATGACCTACAATAGATTGAAGTTTGTAGTAAGGTAGCTCAAAATGAAGACAAAAATTGCCATTTTAGGGGTTGGCCGCTGGGGAAAACACTATGTTCGCAATTTTCTTAATCATCCAGATGCGGAAGTAGTAGCGATCGCAGATCCTAATCCTGACGCATTAACAACCCTTTGTCAACAACAATCAATTCCAGATTCAGTTTTGTTAACACAAAATTGGCAAGAAGTCAAGAAAATTGAGAATTTAGAGGCATTAATCGTTGTTACTCCTGCTTCTACTCATTATTCTCTGATTGAGGACGCTTTGAATACAGGTTATCATGTGTTGGCGGAAAAACCCTTAACCTTGGATGCAGACGAATGTGTCAAGTTAACAGAACTAGCAAAGCAGCAAAATCGTCAGTTATTTATTGATCATACTTACTTATTTAATTCTGCGGTTCTTAAAGGGAAAGAAGTATTAAATTCAGGAGAATTAGGCAATTTATACTATGGTTACGCCACCCGAACCCATATTGGACCTGTTCGTCAGGATGTGGATGCTTTATGGGATTTAGCTATCCATGATCTGGCTATTTTCAATGAGTGGTTAGGAGAAAGTCCCTATCAAGTGGCAGCAAGGGGTAATATTTGGCTGCAAAAGGACAAAATTAATTCTGTTTATCCTAATTCACCAGGATTAGCCGATGTTGTCTGGGCAACACTTTATTACCCCAGTGGTTTTACCGCAACTCTTCATTTTTGTTGGTTAAACCCCGATAAGCAACGACGGTTATGTGTGGTGGGAAGTCAAGGAACATTGATTTTTAATGAAATGAGTCAGTCTGAACCCTTAACTGTGCAGAAAGGCTATTTAGAGACACAAGGTGATCAGTTTATTCCTCAAGGCTTAGATAAACAAGTGATTTCCTTTGAAGCGAAAGAACCTTTAAAACAGGTATGCGATCGCTTCTTAGAAACCATTAGCACAAATCAGCCCTATCCCCCTGCTTCAGGGCAAAAAGCAGCAGAATTAGTCAGAATTTTAGGCTGTTTAACCCAATCAATAGAAAAGCAGGGAGAATTGATCCTAGTTTAGACCTTATGATCTAAAATCCAATCTTGTAAAATCGGATTAACTAATTCAGGCGCTTCATCTTGGGGACAATGACCCACACCTTCTAGGGGAATAAACCGTTCAACCGCCGGATAATCAGCATATTTTCGCCCTTCTTCGATTAATTCCCAGGGATCTTCTGTTCCCCATAAAATCAAAGTGGGACATTGTAATTGAGGGAATAAATCTTCAGGAATAGGTCCGGTGGAATAACGAGTAAATGCCACAAAAACATCACTTGCTCCCTCATCTTGCGCTGGTTTCATTAAAATATCAATCAATTCATCCGTCACCGCTTCAGGACGATGATACGCTTGCTGTAAAACTTGACGTACCGTTTTGGGTTTGGCAATTTGACGGAAGAAGAAACGACCAAATGGGGGATAGGCCAAAAGTTTCTGGACAACAGCAGCCCCAATGTTACGATACCAAGGTAAATTGCTCCGTTTTCGTTCATTGAGTAGTCTGAGGGAACAATTAAGAATCCCCAAACCCAATACCTGTTCAGGATAATCTACCGCAGTTTGCATTACTACCACACAACCGATAGAATTTCCCACTAAAAAAGCAGGTTCTCCGATTATCTCACGGCAAAAATCAGCCACTTGCTGACCCCACGTTTCAAATGTATAATCTATCTGGGTCTCAGGGTGGGGTTTAGCCGAACCACCAAAGCCAATTAAATCAATGGCGTAACAGCGACAGGTTTGACTCAATACTGCTATATTTTTGCGCCAGTGTCCCCAAGACGCACCAAATCCATGCACAAAGACCACAGCAGGTCCCTCTGTTCCCTGTTGCTGGTAAGTAATGGGAAATCCTCGCCATTCCCAGCATTGGGGTGTATTTAGGTTCAAAGAATCGGTAGAAGAAACAGCCGTCATAATTAATTGATCTTAAAATAATTGTGCAAATCTACTTAGATTGTGTAATATTTTAGGGATAAAGTCAGTCCGAAGAAAGTATTAAAGTCATGAGTCATTCAGTCATTGATAAACTATTAAGCAATTTTGCCAATCAAATACAAGGAGTTCAGGGATTAACACTTATTTCTGATACAGGCTATATTTTAACCAAAGGGTGGGGAATGGATGACTCTCAACCCCTAATTACAGCAGGACGAATGTTACAGACTGCCATGTTATTACAGGATGATTTTCAGTGGGAAACTTTCAATCATCTTTCCATTCGGGCAAAAGAAGGGTATTTTGAATTAATTCCCTGTGTAGAATCTGTTTTCCTGTTAGTCTATTCTACCGTTCAATGGTCAGGTTTCTTAGAGCAAGAAATTACCCATTTAGTTAATCAACTTCGTACTCAATTAAAACAGGGTTTAGCTGTATTGATAGATGATTATATAGATGATTATGTTGAAGAAAATAGACCTAACGAGCAACCAGAATCTTTGACCCCTCCTGTCGTCTCGGTCTCTCCTCAAGTCCCCCCTTCTCCTATAGTTTCTCCTCAAGTCCCTCCTTCTCCTGTAGTTGCTCCTGTCGTCTCTCCCTCTCTCTTTAAAAAATATCAACAGGAATTAGCTCACTACATTGGTCCAGTTGCTTCCATTGTCTGCAGTCGTATCAATAAAGAGTATCATTCTTTGACACCCTCAGAATTGGTTAGCAAGATGGCTCAATTCATTCCATCTCCTCAAGAAGCAACAAAATTTATCGAGTCTTGTGCTTCTTTCGGCATTTAATCTCAAGAATTGAACTGTTATAATTTTGTTGAAAAGGTTAATTAATCTTCTACATCTATATAAGCATCAGGTCGATATTCCCGTTGCTTCCATACTTGATAAATCCCTTGGGGTAACTCAATTGAGTTATGTTCTTCGTGAATTAACGTCGCACTCGGTTCAATTACTTCTAGGTAAAGTGTTTGGTTTTTCTCCCATAATCGCACTGCATTATGTTGCGCAATACGATGACTATGGCCAGTAACTTCACCATGAGCTAAGGTTGTTCCTTCTTTCCCTTGGCAAAATTTAGGTAAATTAGCAATGCGTTTAATCAACACATCACCATGTCGGTATAATGTTCCTATTGATGGACTTTGATTCATTTTAGTCAAAAAATTCTCAATTTACTCTCTAAGATTATAGCAAAAAATAGTTAGGACGTATCATAAACTAGGAATAAGTAAGTCAGTCACTTCGCTCCAATTCCCACATTATCAATTCAAAATTCAAAAATATCCCATAGTTAATAGTTGATAGTTGATAGTTGATAGTTGATAGTTGATCTAGCCCTACACTAGAATTAGTATTTGAAAATTAAAACATCAAATTCTTTGACAGCCATTGATTTGATTCATAATTTAAAATTCATAATTCATAATTCATAATTCATAATTCATAATTCATAATTCATAATTCTTCACAGACTATGGCACAATAGATAGTTGAACTCTCGCTCATTTAATACGCAATCACTAGTGCATTATCCAATGACAGTTACCCTCGAAGCTCCTCCTAAAACCCGTCGTGTCGTTTTTCCCTTCACTGCTATCG
>JBFRWQ010000024.1:0-4152 GCA_051439665.1 Microcystaceae cyanobacterium
GTAATTTCGGCAATAACTGAGCGACAATTTTAACCACTTTACCTTTAGCATCAGGTATCCAACTGTTATCACTCCCTACCTGCTTGGCTTTCTCATATTCATAATATCCCTTGGGGTTACTTTCATCCGCTTCTCTGACTCCATCTGTCATCACAGGTATTCCTCCTGCAGCTAACATTTGCATCATCATGGATGTTCCCGAACGAGGAAGTCCAGAAACTATAATGACAGTATCCTCAATATTTGATTCTAATTTTGGCTTATCAGCCGTATTAATAGAAATTACCCAATCTGATACTGATTCAGCATTTTGATTAAGATCAAGTTTACCTGCTTTAAAGTCTTTGATGCGTTGTTGTGCTTCCCTTGCTAAGTTACGATGTTGGGCAGATTTTTGGGGATTATGATAATCTTTAGCATAAATAGTTGCTAAATAGCGATGAGCAACAGGAAAAACTGGATTTTGAGAAATTGCTCTTTCTAAAGCAGTAATAGCTTCTCCTCCTCGTCCACACCGATATAAAGCCACCCCACAGAGATAATGAGCCGTCGGATTATGATAAATTAAGCCTAAAGATGCCATAATTTCGCTTAATGCGTCCTCGTTGCGTTGAGACTTAATATAAGTCTGTCCTAAACCTAAATGAGCTTCTGCATTGACAGGATCTAAGTTTAAAACCTCTTTATAATACATTTCTGCTTTGATCCATTCCCGTTGTTTACGATAAATATCCGCAATATTTTGATATAAGTCGGGTAAGTTATGGGTTTGTGCGGTTTCTTTGGCTTTTAAATAAGCAGAAATAGCCTCATCGTATTTTTTCTCAGCTTTCAGTAATTTTCCTTGTAAAAAGGCCATACTTGCAGGGTTGATACCTGCTTTCCCTCGTAGTCTTCTCATTTGACGCTGTATGTTATCAGGAATCTCTTCTGGGTTTTTATCTTTATATTCTTCTAAAATCTGCTTTAATTCTTCCTGCGCTTCTTTCATTGTTATTTCTTTATTACTGACAATCTTTTCAAAGGTTTCTCGTGCTTTATCTACTTTATCTAATACCAAAAAGCTATTAAATAATTTTACCCCAAAGCGAGGTTCATCTGTGTTACCTTCCCATAATTCCTCTAGAATAGGAATCGCTTCTGTGTGACGATTTGCTCCTAAATAAGCCCTTGCTAAGTTATAACGCAATTCTTTAATGGTATTCTCTACCTGTTTCTCCTTATCTGCATCTAACTCCTCAATATAGCCTAACTCTACTAATTGCTGTACCGCTTCATGGGAGTCAACCGCATCCATTCTCATGTTGGGTGGGTGCATTCCTGCGTCTCCGTCCATTTTATCCCAACTTTCGATATATTTAACCTTGGGAGTCTCTTTCCATGCGGTAACGAGAGGTTTCCCGTCCATATCTTGACCAACGGGTAAATCATATAAACTTAAGATAGTGGGGGTAATATCCAGTAAAGTTGCGCCAAAAATAACCTCATTTTGCTTAATATTCGGTCCACGCATCGCTACCATACCAAAAGGTCGATGTTCCTCGGCGGGGCCTGCACCTTCGTTGGGTAAAAATTGAGGCCGTAACCTATCAGGATGAAAACCATGATCTGAACAAATTATAATAGTCGTATCTTCATCCGCTAATTCCATGTATGCACCCAACATCATGTCATGGAAACGATAACCCGACTCTACCACATTACTATACAACTCAAAATCCCGATCCGAGATCCAAGGGGACTTAGGGGGATGATATTTCATGAAGCCATGGCCAAAATGGTCAATTGCGTCGAAATATACCGCCATAAAGTCCCAAGGTTCAAGCTGCATTAACCCTGTGGCCACTGCATGAAGGGTGGAACATTCGGCTAGTATTTTAGCAACACTATAGAGGCGCTTATCCTTTTCTTGATCAATTTCGGCTGCTTTCGGTACAAAGGGCAATAATTGGGCTGCTTCGAGTTCTTGGGGATGAATTCTGAGGTCTGCTAAGGGTTCTCTGAGTCTTTCTGGCTTGACATCCCCTGGACGCAAAATCCAAGGTTTTCCTAAGTCCCCATGAGGATCTTTAAAATGATCTGATAGCATCACCCCATTAATCGGTTCGACAGGATAAGATGGCCACCATCCTACCACATTACTTTTATACCCTTCTTGGTTCAAAATATTCCAAATTGCTTTGGTGGTACGCCCTAAATTAGTGATCGGACGAACGCCACCTGTGTTGGGATCTGGTTCGACAAAGCCATGTATCCCGTGTTTATACGCCCGTTTACCTGTTGCAATGGAAGTCCATAACATGGGGGACAAAACAGGGTAAAGGGTGGCTAAATTGCCCATTACCCCTTCTTCTAGGAACTTCTTCATATTGGGCATTTTTCCTGCATCAACTAGAGGAGTAATTACCTTCCAGTCTGCTGCATCCCAACCGATTACGAGAACTTTGTTTTTAGTGGTTTTAGTCATAGTTGTTAAGGGGTTTTAAATAAGGTTAACATCATAAGAAAGGGGAGCATCAAAATCATCAGGAATTGTCAATTTATCCCTATCTATCCCTAAGATACGGGGTTCTTCCCAATCAATGAGTTCCCCATTTTTAACCTGAGTTTCCGCAATCTCTAACAATTGCATAATATTGGGAATTTCTCTGATTTCTTGGGTAGCCTCTTCACTTTCTTTTCCTGATAAATAATTTGTTACTTCGAGAATCGCTTGTAAGTTGTTGGGAGATAGGGTTGATAGTTTGCTTTGAATTTGTTGTTTAATATCTTCCATAGAATATGGAGACTGAACTTGATTTTGTTGAGTTTTAGTCATAGGTTTTAGCATTGATTTCTGGATTAGTAATAGGGCTACATCTTTATTTTGCATCATGTCGGAGTCTCGTAAAATTAAATTTCACCTCAAGATAGATTAATTAATTTCCTTTTAGATCAATGGTTATTCTGTATTTGTTCAATCATCCTTATTTTTTAGGGTGATTTTTCAATTTTAGTAATTCCAATGGTTAAGGGCAATAAATTGGTTTGTTAGGGGAAAGTTAGCAGTTTCTAAATTTGCAATCGCTTTAACAATTGCTTTAAAATTCATATTTTTTAAGGGATTATTTTCGTTATAAATAGCAATGATTCCACAGTGGTTGGGATTGAGGTCGTGCAAAGCTTCATAATCATCACAATTTTGTGTAAGTGTAATTCTATCATTTTGTCTAGCAAAGTCAAGAACAATAGAATCTATTTTTCCGTTCAAATTTACCTCATTAACTGTCACCACATCATGATTGGCTTGTTTAAGCAAACTTACCAAGATTTTATCTTGTGTGTCTTCATCAATGAGTAGTCTTAGGCTCAATGGGAATTCCTTTTTCCTCTAGGTGACAACGTTCAATCTCTGCTTCTTGTTGTAACAGTTCTTGATGGGTTTGACAATATTCAATAGCTTCATAAACAGCAGCGAGAGGAAGTTCCCAATTATCCGCCGCAGCTTCGGGAGTCATTTCATTAACAACCATATTCATCCAAAGGGTAAAAGCTGTTTGTTTTCTCCCTTTAAGATAAAGTTGTTGTCGCCAACGATGGGGACGTTTTTCTAAATATTGCCACTGGGTTTGGAGAGATTGTTTTGTCATTGTTGTTGCTTGATAATGACTGCATTCTAACAAAATTGTTGGGTGCAGGTAAGCTTCTTAACAGTCTTAACAGCCATTTTATCCTAAATTCAAGGTAGGTATCCCTCTTTGTAGAGACGTTGCATGGAACGTCCCTACATGATTTTGATGCAAGCATCCCAGAAAACTATTGACTGTTAACTGACCTTTAAGCTGCTTTATCTTCCTCAATCTGGGCAGATTTACGGTTTTTACGCCAGCGATAGACACCAGCCGCACCC
This sequence comes from Microcystaceae cyanobacterium, assembly GCA_051439665.1. GTDB lineage: Bacteria > Cyanobacteriota > Cyanobacteriia > Cyanobacteriales > Microcystaceae > JBGTGT01. The sequence goes on from JBFRWQ010000024.1 coordinate 3,890, forward strand.
ATCGCCAACAAAGCTAACGGAGAGGAATGTTCAGGAGTCGTCACAGGGGTATCATCTTGGGTTTGACCAACACGAATGCTACCGCCAGGGGTGTTATTGTAAGCCCAACGCTCAATGGTAACAGTATTAGCAGACAAAACTACCTCAGCCCAACCATAAAGGGTATCTCCTGCACCTGTTTCAAAGCCGAAACCAACGAAATTAGACCCGAAAACACCCCCTTGCCAGTCGTCACCCACGGTAGAAGTATAGCTTAGTAAAGT
>JBFRWQ010000025.1:0-7958 GCA_051439665.1 Microcystaceae cyanobacterium
AGAAATCCCAAGGAACTCAATAAGGGCAACCAAGGATATTTGTCAAGTGCAATAGTAGTAACTTCATTATCCCTATCCTTTATTTTAAGCTGTTTAACAACTTTTAAAACAGAATTAAAAAAGAACGGATGAATACCGACTAAGACCCCTCCTAATCCTACAAAAGCTAGACTTCTTAGCCATCTATTAAGGGGAAGCTGTTCAAAAGATAAATGACCAATTGTTAATCCTATTAAAGTAATAATAAATCCAGCAGCAGCGATTAATAAAGGCTCTATGATAACGCTTAAACTAGCAATACTCAGAGAAATTCCTCGCTCTTTTAAGGCAATCACTCGACCATAAAAATGCCAAACATTGCCAGGAAGATACTTAGCAATATTGGTTTTTAAATAGGTTTGAGTTCCCCATAACCAAGGAATTGATTGTTTAAGTGCTTTCAAAGTAAGAATCCACACTGAACCTGCCCAAAGATGAGCTAAGATAGTAACCAGTAAAGCCAGAAGAAGGTAAAGCCATCCCCTAGTTGTTATAGAAACGTTCGCTATTTCTTGCCAATGTTCTTTAAAAGAATTTAACAAGAAAAAGAGTGTTCCACCAAAAATAAGCCAGCGTAGGTAGGGTTTAAGAAATTTCATCCAAGAACAAGACTTTTTGAATCCTATTTATATTAGCCTGAGTTCGAGCCAACCTAAATCAAACTTTAATTCCTATCAAAAAATGATATAATTGAAAATTGTGTCTTAAAATTGATGGAGGAAATGAGAACGTGACCAAGCGAACGCTAGGCGGAACTGTCCGCAAACAAAAGAGAACATCAGGCTTTAGAGCGAGAATGCGTACCAAAAATGGTCAGAAAGTGCTACAAGCCCGTCGTCGTAAAGGACGGCATCGTCTTTCTGTTTAAAGGTGCATTTTTTAACGTTTACGACCCTAATAATCTGTGGGATTACCCAAAGCGAATCGACTGAAAAACCATCGAAACTTTCACCAAGTCTATCAACAGGGCAAGGCTTATAAAAGTTCTCACCTTGTCCTGCGAGCGCTTTATGGTGGGTTAGGATCGTTTGACTCTAGCCAGTTACCGACTCGCTTTGGCATTACCATTAGTCGTAAAGTGAGCAAAAAAGCAGTGATTCGTAATCGACTGAAAAGACAGATTCGCAGTGGGATTCGCACCCTCTTACCCCAGGTTTTACCAGGGTGGCGGGTGATTATTATTGTCCGTCGTTGTGCTATAGAGTGCAAATATGAACATTTTTTGCGAGAATTAAAGAAGTTGTTAATTGAAGCCGAGATCATTTATGGGCATTAAAGAAACCACATATTATGAAGGCGGTCCCCACCTTGGTGACTTGATCGTCAATATTTTACTGGGATTTACCGTTATTTGTTTGCCATTGACCGTAGGGGCAGTTGTACGGGCGATTTGGCTACGCTATCGCATTACAGATCGTCGAATCTCCGTAACAGGCGGTTGGATGGGTCGAGATCGCACCGACATTATCTATAATGAAATTTTTAAAATTGTCAAAATCCCCAGAGGAATTGGTCTATGGGGCGATATTGTCATTACCCTTAAAGATAAAAGCCGACTGGAAATGCGTGCCATGCCTCGTTTTCGGGAAATCTCTGATTACATCGCCGAGCGAGCGGCAGCTAAAACTGGCCGTTCTTTAGAAGCAATTAATGGCTAAAACAGAGGGTTAACTCGAAAAATCCTCTTAATAATTTCTTAATCACATTAGCGCAAGAGTTGGACTGAGACGAATGGACTTCGGTATCGGATTTATTTCCACAAATATAATGCTGCCCATCCTAGACTTCTTCTATGGAATTGTGGCAAGTTATGGCTTTGCGATCATTGCTTTAACCTTAGTAATCCGCTTGGCCTTGTATCCTTTGAGTGCGGGACAAATTCGCAATATGCGAAAGATGCGAATCACTCAACCCTTAATGCAGGAACGACAAAAGAAAATTCAAGAACGGTACAAAAACGACAAGGCCAAGCAACAAGAAGAAATGGCCAAGCTCATGCAGGAATTTGGCAACCCACTGGCGGGTTGTTTACCCTTATTGGTGCAGATGCCCATTTTATTCGCTCTGTTTGCTACCCTGAGAGGATCACCGTTTTCCGACATTAACTATACCGTTGATGTACAGATTTTACCTGAAGCTCAGATCGAACGAGTAATTCCTCAACCCTTTGTCACCAAACCTCAAAATATTTACATTGAGGATGGGGTGCATTATCCTATTTCTGCCTTGTTACCTGCGGGAAATAAATTAGGGGTAGGGGAAGCAGCAACCATCGAGTTTCAAACCAGTGAAGGTAAAACGCTGAACCAGTTAGCGGTTGAATATTCAGAACAACCCCTTCAACCTCGATGGGAAGTCACCAAAGGGGAAGAAAGGGTTCAAGTTAATGAAGATGGTACAGTAACAGCGCTTGCACCAGGTGAAGCAACTATCCAAGGAACCATTCCAGGGATTGCTGCGAATACTGGCTTCCTATTCATCGAAGAATTAGGACGAGTGGGCGTAACTGGCGAAGATGGCAAAATTAACTGGGATATTCTCGGTATGGTTCTCTTTTTCGGCTTAAGTGTCTATCTGAACCAAGAACTATCGGGACAAAAAGGCGGAACGGGTGCTGCTCAACAGCAACAGACGGTTAATAAGATCACTCCCCTATTATTTACGGGAATGTTTCTCTTTTTCCCCTTACCTGCTGGGGTTTTGATGTATATAGTGACAGCTAACATCTTCCAAACCTTACAAACAGTGATTTTAATGCGAGAACCCTTACCTGAAAATCTACAAAAATTAGTAGAAGAACAGGAAAAAGCCAGCAAAGATCGGGATAGTATTCCCTTTGAAAAACGGGCTAAGAAGAAAGAAAAAACCTCTTAACTTGACCCAATCTATATTTTTTGTTTGATGTTACACCAAAGGATTCAACATAGGAATGATGGACAAGCAAATTGAACGAGGAAAAGAATGGCTAGAGACCTTAATGGAATTGATGGGTATTAAAACCACGGTCAGTGTAGAAAAAGATCCGATGGATGATACTAATCCCTCTGTTTGGTTAGTGATTAATGAAGCGAATCTTACGCCAGAACAAATAAACCGTCTGATTGGATCACAGGGGGAAGGAATCGATACCTTACAATATATTGCCAACACTTTGATCAATATGAAGGTGGAATATGATGATCAACGGATGTTCACGATAGAATTAGCGGGCTATCGTCTGAAGCGCCAAACGGAGTTAAAAAATTGGGCGCAGCAAGTCGCAGGACAAGTGCGTCAAACCGGTCAGGAAGTGGAGATGAAATCCCTTTCTTCGGCTGAACGTCGTCAAGTTCATAATTTTTTGAAAGATGAGACAGACTTAGAAACGGAAAGTCGGGGACATGAACCCGATCGCCGTTTAGTGATTCGATTACGTTTACGTTAAGGTCTGCTAAATCATACTTAATTAAAATCGCCTAGCCCAATGGGTTAGGTTTTTTCTTATTCTAATTGAAAGTAACCAATAAACTCTCTAAATGATAGGGACAATTTTCGGGGAGATTCAGCTTGGGATATTGCTTTAAAACGTCTCTTTTACTGCGAGCATAAATTTTAGAAAGATCAAGTTTATTAATCAAGGTTGCTGTTAATCTATCTTCTATTTGATCAACAAAACTATTGATTTCGCTTTCCCCGTGGTTACGATTGAGTTCATCCTGCAAATAATCTAACTTGAGACGATGGATCATTACCTGTTTTAGTAGGCTATTAACGGCATTAATTTGTTCTCTTCCCAAATTTTCGATCTCCTCTTTTAAATGATCCCAATCTAAATTATTTATGTCATGGTGACTGAGAGCGAGCGCTTGACTCAATGTCCATTCAACGAAATCTGTTTCGTATAAATTTAATTTCATATAGTAATAATATTCAACATTTGTTTACCTTAGAATATCGATTATACATCGAATTAGTATTTGAGAGTAGGTCAGTTTAGAGAGTGTGGGGAGTGTGGGGAGTGTGGGGAGAGAGGGGGAAGATTTAACCATTAAAATTAGTTTGACACAGCAATAGAATGAAAAACGTTAATCTGTCTGATAAAATTAATTTTTAGTACTTCCAATCTTAAAAAATTTGTTAATCCGATGACAATTAATCAATCTGTTACTCCCAAAACTTCTGAAGACAAGCCAAGCACTCTATTTGGACTTCGCCGTTTTTTAAAGGTATTAGAATATCTGTTTTTTGATGCCTTTGCTGCGTCAGCAATTATTACATTTGTGGCTAAGAATAAACAATTCTTTATTACTTTAGATGCTGTTTTTCTAGCAGGGTTTGTCTTTTTGCTACTCTTTAATTCTCAATATTTTTCAGCCCAAGATAAAGCCGAAAGGGAAAGAAAGTACGAACAGCTTTTAGATGATACTAAACCATTTGGTGAGCGCTTACCAATAGAAAGAGAAAATGCCTTACGCTATTGTCAAGAATTAGTGTCAGACTACTCTAAAACAAGAACAAATGCCAGAAACTTTTATTATTTCTTACAAATATCAACAATTATTTTTTCGGGTGTCACCCCAGTCTTAGTATTAGTTGATAAGCTAGATACGGGGTCAGCTTGGTTAACTTGGCTACCTGTTATTTTACCAGCAATTGCTTCTATCTTTGCCAGTTTTTCTACCTCTTTCCCTTTAGAAAACAGTTGGAAGGAAGCCAATCAAATTGTTGAAAATCTAGAAGCTGAACAGGAAAAATTTAGTCTAAGAATTACCAAATTGTATATGGAAGTGAATAAAATCAAGGAAGACGGAAAAACGGAACAAAGAAGTCCAGAACAAATTCAGCAATTAGAGAAGAAAGCGATCGCTGCTTTTATTAATAATGTGAATAATATTCATCTCAATCAAGTTCAGTCAGAGGCTGAGGAGATAGAAAAACCTGAACCAGAGACTCCTCCGAAAGAGTAAAAAGGATCAAAGCGATCGCTTACTTTTCAGTAAATGCGATCGCTTTCAAAAAACAGAGATTAAGCGCTTAACAAACTACCTAGCGCTCGTTTCATATTCGTTGGTTTCATTGCTTCAGTTGCTGCGCTTGGTTCATAGCCACAATGTACCATACAATCAGCGCATTGAGGATTGCCACTACGATGGCCGTAGTTATCCCAGTCAGTATTGTCAATTAGTTCTTGGAAGGTATTATAATGCCCTTCATTGAGCAGATAACAGGGTTTTTGCCAGCCTAACACACTGTAGCTAGGACTGCCCCAAGGCGTACAATCATAGTCTTTTTCTCCCATGAGAAAGTCTAAAAAGAGGGGATTATGATTAAATTGCCACTTTTTCTTTCCTTTTTGCCAGGGGCTTAATATTTCTCGGAATAAGGCTTTAGTCTGCTCTCGTTTTAAGAAATGTTCTTGATCAGGTGCCCACTCATAGCTGTAGCCAGGAGAAATCATCATACCATCGATTCCTAAATCAGTTAGAAAGTCGAAGAATTCCTGCATTTCCTTGGGTTCTACACCTTCAAAAACTGTTGTATTGGTTGTAACTCGAAATCCTTTTGCTTTTGCTGCTTTAATCCCAGAAATCGCTTTATCAAACACACCTTTGCGATCGACACAATGATCATGATGTTCTCTTAAGCCATCAAGATGCACACTAAAAGTAAGATAGGGAGAAGGCGTAAATTTATTTAAACTTTTCTCTAATAAAATGGCATTGGTGCAAAGATAAACAAACTTTTTGCGTTGGACTAAACCTGCGACAATTTGATCAATTTGAGGGTGTAATAGAGGTTCTCCCCCAGGAATAGAGACGACAGGCGCACCACATTCTTCAACGGCACGGAAACAATCTTCAGGACTGAGATTTTGCTTTAAAATCTCAGTGGGATGTTGAATCTTTCCACAGCCTGAACAGGCTAAATTACATCGAAATAGGGGTTCTAACATCAAGACAAGGGGAAAATGCTTACGTCCTTTTAACCGTTGTTCAATGATGTAACTTCCTACTGATAGCGCTTGTTTAAGTTGAACAGCCATGATACTCCTTTCACCAAAATAAAGCAATTGGCTAAACATTATAGAGTATTCTGGTAAGAAATGGTGAAGTGACCCAAATTGACGAGGGGGGATCTGTACTGGTAGAAAATATTCCCCAACTTTTTCACATTTATCTGATTGATGAACTCATAACATACCAACGGGAAACAGCACATATCCTGTATCCCTAAATCGGAAAGCGCTTCATAGCTGCGATCGCTTCCCTAGTGGTTTGAGACAACTTAGCAGACACCCCTGTAATTTGGGTAATTTGCCATAAAACATCGATTTTACGCCGTAATAGACCAAAAATATCCCTATCATCTAACTATTAACTGTATTCTTCCCCCTCATGTCGGGAGTGCCTTATCTATTAAGTAATTCTTCTAAAGTATAAGGACAATTTTCAGGAAACGTCACGCTATATCCAGTTTTTTGCCTAACGTACTTTAATGCCTTTAGATAAATTCTAGTTTTATTTTCCTGTAAATGATTATATAAATTATGAGTTAAATCTTCCTTGAGTTGAGTCCGAAAACTCATAATTTCTGCTTGCCAATGATTAGTATTATAGTCAGATTCATTTGTCCAATATTGAAGTAGGAGTAAATGTCGGATAACTTGTTCAAGTAATCTTTCCACTGTCCTTTTTTCTCGCCGACTCAATGCTTCTAGCTCCTCAATTAAATGTTTGGTATCAAGTGTGTTTAATTGATTTTCTTGTAATAAGATAATGGTTTCTTGTAACCATTGGTCATAGTTCAGTTCATAAAGAGAGACTAAATTATTCTTAAGCATTGAAATAATAAGCGTTTGTCAAAAAGGCTTTGATTATTAATTATAGTTACCCAAAAAACTAATCATCAACCCCTAAATCGGAAAGCGCTTCATAGCTGCGATCGCTTCCCTAGCGGTTTGAGACAATTTAGCAGACACTCCTGGAATTTGAGGAATTTGCCATAAAACATCGATTGTCCGCCGCAATAACCGCACAATATCCCCATCATCTAAATTGGTATTCTCAAACAGATCATACCAATTAATGCCTAATGCCCACTGTTCCACCAGTCCCACACAGCGCATTTCTAACCACACAGGAATGGCTAAAGCATAGCGTTTCTGACATTGATTGAGCAAACGACGGGTTTCTTTTAAACTCACCTGTGGGGGGTGACTCACTTCAAATACCTGTCCTACTTCGGGAGACTGAGGGAAGGAAACCCAAGCATCAGGTCGTAATGGTTCAGTAATCATAGCGCTGACCAGTCCTGCTAATTGATGGGGTTGTAATTCCTCTAAATAACCCGACATTAAAACTAATCCTAACCATAACTCATTCTCTGAGCGGATAGTTGCTGCCGCCTGTCCTAAAGGGGTAGGATGATAATCAGATAAAGCATTGAATTGTTGTAAAACAGCTATTAAATTGAGAAATTCCTCCCAATAATAGGACTTACGAGATTGCAACTTCTGAAAGCGAGTTTGACTTTGTTGCAGTTGCTTTTGTAATTCTTGACGTTGATTATAAGATTTGAGTAGCTTCTTAGGATTTTTACCCTTTTTAACAGGATGTTCGTTTAAGACTGACTCTACCCCTAATAAACGTTGCTGTTGTGCTTCTACCTCTGGCGGAATTGATATATCGGGCTGATAGGCTTCTAATGCGTCTATTAGGGGCAAAGCGCTATCTCCCCCCTTAGTTCCCTTTCCTAACATCAAAGTCTCTAAATTAGGCAATTCAAGGGTTTCTACCAGAGCAGGGGCAATAAAATCGGCTTTTAGATCGGTAATATCCCTTGGAACGGCACGATACCAATGATTATCCTTACCTAAGCACAATAAGTCAGGTATTTTACCCGCACCTGGTACATAAGCAACAAAAACTGCCATGATCGGC
>JBFRWQ010000026.1:0-5225 GCA_051439665.1 Microcystaceae cyanobacterium
GTCCAATGGTGTTTAATAATCTGTTTTGTTTATCCCATTCCCAAGTCCATACCCTCAGTATTGGTGCAGCCAAACCCACCGATTTTGAGGAACATTTAAAAACCCTAACCTATTTGGAACAAAGCGATCGCATTCTACCAGAAATTTTACACCGTCTCCAACAAGAAATGATCAATACATTGGGAGAAAAGTGGGTAAAAACCTGGCAGATTGGCTTACCTACCTATCAAGAAACCCCCAATAACGTTAATATTTATGTGATTCTTTGGTTGCGAATGTTAGCGCTTGCTTATGATATGATTGAGTATGGAAAAATGCGTTATAACCTATTAGGAAATGGTGGTCATTGGTTTCCAGGTAATAATGCAGCCAATGTTCAAAAACTTGACTTAAGCGCTTGTTTAAAAGATAGCCCATATCGAGATGAAATTCCCGAATTATTAGCCGATACCCATCGTCTTTTAGGAGGAAAATCTGTGCAACGACTTTCAAGTAGTTAAGATTAATTTTTAATCTTATTATTCATAATAAGAGTCAAATGGGAAAACTAGAAAATTATCGCCAAATTGTTCAAGCACTATTAACATCACACGCAACCAATAATGATCCCAATATCGAATGTCAACTGATCTTTGATCGGGAACATGATCATTATCAACTCCTTGATTTAGGATGGCAAGGATTAACCCGTGTTTATGCTGTTTATATTCATATCGATATTAAAGGAGAAAAAATCTGGATTCAACATAATATGACGGAATATGATCTAGGTCAAGAATTAGTAGAAAAAGGTGTTCTGAGCGATGATATTATTTTGGGGTTGCATCCCCCTTATAAACGTCCTTATACCAATTATGGTGTCGCTTAAACAGTGAGCAGTAATCAGTAATCATTTATTTTATGTAATAAGCATCATGTTGTCCATGAATTAGGTTTTAGTAGAATGATTAATCTGTATTAATTATGATAAATGTCTTTGTAAAACCGAGGGAGGAGCGCTGCGGACCCGACACTTAATGGTCTTTTTACCTAGACGCTGATGAGCTTCATAACGATGACAACCAGAAAAGCCATAATAACGCCCCTCTACTTCTAACACATCAATCGGTTCATGTAATCCTTCTTGGGCGATCGATGCCATCAAAACCTTAACTTTTTCTGGGTCAGTTTGTCGTGGGAGGGGGCGCTGAATCATCTCTAAGGGAATGACTTGGATTTTAACCATAATCGATGTTGAATGATGTAGTTTTTTGTTTTTCGTTGAAACTTTGAGAAATTTCCCTTTAAACCTAAAAGCTATGTTACATTTTTTAATGGGGTTTCTCATTTAACCTGATCTCTAGTTTAATAGAGAGATGGTTTCAACCTAAGCAACGCCATAGTAAGCTAAATATATCCCTTTTTGAGAAAGATCCTTGTTCTCAAGGACAAGGGTTCATCCGAGATAACCCCCAACCTCATTTGTTGTTCAGTTTAGTTTAAATGTTCTCCAAACAAGTTACCGACTCACCTGTCTATAAGTGGTTTGACGAAAGAATAGAAGTTCAAGCCATCTCCGATGACATTTCCAGTAAGTACGTTCCCCCTCACGTCAATATTTTCTATTGTTTAGGTGGACTAACCTTAACCTGCTTCTTAATCCAGTTTGCCACTGGATTTGCCATGACCTTCTACTACAAACCGACGGTCACCGAAGCCTTCACCTCCGTTCAATACCTAATGAATGAGGTTAACTTTGGTTGGTTAATTCGTTCCGTTCATCGTTGGTCAGCCAGCATGATGGTTCTCATGATGATCCTACACATCTTCCGAGTCTATATGACCGGTGGTTTCAAAAAACCCCGTGAATTAACTTGGATTGTGGGTGTCACCATGGCCGTGATCACCGTTTCCTTTGGTGTAACTGGTTATTCCTTACCTTGGGACCAAGTAGGTTACTGGGCGGTTAAAATCGTTTCTGGTGTACCTGCAGCCATTCCTGTGGTTGGGGATCAAATGGTGGAATTATTACGAGGTGGTGCGAGTGTAGGACAATCAACCCTCACCCGTTTCTACAGTATTCATACCTTTGTTCTACCTTGGATGATGGCAGTGTTTATGTTATTACACTTCCTCTTAATCCGTAAACAAGGTATTTCTGGTCCCTTGTAAGGTCTGTTACTTATCTTTTCTGCTCTCAAGCTATGATTTAGAGATAATGAAAAGATAGGTAATCATCACCTCTAACCGATCCTCAATTCATTAAGGAGAATTTCATCAATGTCAACCCTCAAAAAACCGGATCTCAGTGATCCCGTCCTACGGGCTAAGTTAGCCAAAGGTATGGGTCACAACTATTATGGAGAGATTGCTTGGCCGAACGACATCCTATATATGTTCCCCATCTGTATGTTGGCGGTTTTAGGATTAGTAGTTGGTTTAGCTGTATTAGATCCTGCTTTAATCGGTGAACCTGCTGATCCTTTCGCAACTCCCCTAGAAATCTTACCTGAATGGTATCTGTATCCTGTTTTCCAGATTTTACGGATTCTACCCAACAAACTCTTAGGAATTGCTTGTCAAGGTGCTATTCCTTTAGGTTTAATGCTTGTTCCTTTCATTGAAAGTGTGAACAAATTCCAGAATCCCTTCCGTCGTCCCATCGCTATGACAGTCTTCCTCTTTGGAACTGCTTTTGCGCTCTGGTTAGGAATTGGAGCAACCTTACCCATTGACAAATCCTTAACTTTAGGCTTGTTCTAAGTTTTCAAGCCTTAATTGATTGCTTCTTACTAATGCCGAGATTTCTGCTTTAACTCAGAGTAGTGATCTCGGCATTATTGTCGTTGTTGGACTGTTGTTGGGCTTTAGCCCCTACAGGTAGAGTGTGGGGAGAGGGGGAATAATTGAAACGCCATCAACTCAATTTCATATTTAATACAAAAAAATCCTTAAAATGGACTCAAATCTTTGTAATTAGTACCTTTTAACCGAATAAGGAAATAATAAAAGATAAAATCCATAAAAACGGTTTTTACCTATGGTATTGTCCATCAAATCCCTACTTTTAACCCTTAATTGAGGTATATTTACTCTGGAATCCGCTCAAACTTGATAACACCCACCATAATCAATGAAAAAAATCTTTTAAAATGAATAGGGAGCATTAATCACTCTATTCCCATTTCTGACTTCATAATTGTGCATAGCACTGTAAGTCATTATTGATAATAATATGATGAACAACACACAGATGAAACAAAAATCTAGGTTAAAGATCCAGTCAACTGATGGTAAAACCCCTTCTCAACTTGCCCCTCTGCGTCGTTTAGCCACCAGTTGGTTACTGATTCAAACCCTATTATTTGCTACACCAACTTGGGCGCAAACAGATAAAAATGAACCAAATCAGCAGGAAACAGTGGAAGAAGTGCAAAATAATGCTCAATCACCTCGGAAAAATGGACAATTAAGTTATAGTGATTTATTAAATTTAATTCAGCAGGGTCAAGTTAACAAAGTTGAAATAGATCCAGAGTTACAAAGAGCCAAAGTAAGCCTAACTGAACATAAGGAAGGAGATCCCTCCTTATTTGTCCCCATTTTTCGCAATAATCCCGAATTAATTCAGAAACTGAGAGACAATAATATTGATTTCTCCGTCAACCCCACCCCCGATCACTCAGGATCTATTGGTTTATTAACGAATTTATTTGTTATTTTCCTTTTACTGGGCATTGTGATGGTGATCATTCGCCGTACTGCTAACGCATCGGGTCAAGCGATGAATTTCGGCAAATCTCGTGCTAGATTTCAGATGGAAGCCAAAACAGGTATTCAATTTGATGATGTAGCAGGGATTGAAGAAGCGAAAGAAGAATTGGAAGAAGTGGTTACTTTTCTGCAAGAACCAGAGAAATTTACCGCAATTGGAGCTAAAATACCCAAAGGAGTCCTTTTAATCGGCGCTCCTGGTACAGGAAAAACTCTCCTAGCGAAAGCGATCGCAGGAGAAGCGGCTGTCCCCTTCTTTAGCATTTCAGGATCAGAATTTGTCGAGATGTTTGTCGGTGTGGGTGCATCCCGTGTGCGAGATCTATTCAAAAAAGCGAAAGAAAATGCCCCTTGTCTCATCTTTATTGATGAAATTGACGCAGTAGGCCGCCAAAGAGGTGTGGGGTACGGTGGTGGAAACGATGAACGAGAACAAACCCTCAACCAACTATTAACCGAAATGGATGGTTTTGAAGGAAATACAGGCATTATCGTGATTGCAGCTACGAACCGCCCCGATGTCCTAGATTCAGCGCTCATGCGTCCAGGACGATTTGACCGACAGATTATGGTAGATTATCCTGATTGTAAGGGAAGACTGGCTATTCTAGAAGTTCATGCTCGCAATAAAAAAATTGATCAATCTGTCTCTTTAGAAGCCCTAGCCCGACGGACACCAGGATTTACGGGAGCAGATTTAGCCAATGTTCTCAACGAAGCTGCTATTTTTACCGCCAGAAGACGGAAAGAAGCCATTACCATGAGTGAGATGAATGATGCCATTGATCGAGTGGTGGCGGGAATGGAAGGAAACCCCCTTGTGGATAGCAAAGCCAAGCGCTTGATTGCCTATCATGAACTAGGTCATGCTATTGTGGGGACACTGTGCAAAGAACATGATTCCGTGGAAAAAGTGACCCTGATTCCTCGTGGACAGGCTAAAGGGTTGACCTGGTTTACCCCCGATGAAGAAATGGGTTTAATGGCACGATCGCAACTCATTGCCCGAATTGCGGGTTTATTGGGAGGCCGAGTGATGGAAGAGGTAGTCTTTGGAGAAGACGAAGTTACCACAGGTGCTAGTAATGACATCGAAAAAATAACCTATTTAGCCCGTCAAATGGTCACTCGATATGGTATGTCGGCCTTGGGATTAGTTGCCCTTGAAGAGGGAAATAACAACTATACAGGCAATGAAGGGGGCGGTCAGTCATCAGATTACTCTGAAGAAATTGCTGCTAAAATTGATCATCAAGTACGAGAGATTGTGCAGTTAGCTTATGATAAAGCCAAGCAAATTATTGTCGAAAATCGGACAATGATTGATCGATTAGTGGATCGATTGATTGAACAAGAAACCATTGAAGGGGATGAGTTTCGTCAGTTAGTCGAAAAATTATCGGACAAACCTTTAACGAGATTCTCAGAGAAGTCTTCAACTGAGGTTACTTTAGCTAAAACATAAGTTAGGA